>JAGBVQ010000041.1 GCA_017630245.1 Alistipes sp.
CCAAACGTCGATAGTCAGCAGCGGGCACATCCCGTAGCGCAGGGGAGTGTCAGCATCCTTGCCGCTCATAATTGAGAGTTTGCCCTCCTTGTTCTTTATGAGCCATACCCATCCCGAGCCAAAGAGGTTTACGGCAGCCTCGTTCATCTCCTTTTTAAGGTTGTCGACCGAGCCATATTGGCTGACAATGGCATCGAGCAAAGCCCCTGTGGGTGCCGACTTGGGCGTGGGTGAGAGCGTGTCGAAGTAGAAGGTGTGATTCCACATCTGTGCGGCGTTGTTGAAGATGGCACCCTCGCTCTTCGAGATGATATCCTCGAGCGACATCTTCTCATAGGGAGTACCCTCGATGAGCGCATTTAGCTTGGCAACGTAGGCGGCGTGGTGCTTGTCGTGGTGGTAGCGGAGGGTCTCCTCCGAGATCTCGGGCTCGAGTGCGTTGTAGGCGTAGGGGAGTGGTGCGAGAGTGAATTTGCGACTCTCGGCTGAGGTGGAAAATGTAGACATAATAAGCATTATTAAGAGTGAAAAAAGAATTAACATACGGCTTAATTTTTTTGTATCTCACTCTGCAAATCTCACACCAAACGCCTCGGCAAACAAAAAATGAGCGACCTCCGAAGAGATCGCTCAAAAGTTAGATTATATATCCGAAAGGATTACTCCTTGATACAACGAATCTGGTAGGGAGTTGCGCACTGCGGCCACAACTGTGTGTAGTTGCTGCCTGACGGAGTGCTGTGGAAGCAAGCCTTAACAGCTGAATTGAGTGCCTTGTTGGTAGCATCAGTACCAACACCTGAAGAGTAGGGTGTACCCCAGAGGTATGAGAGGTTACCTGTCTTATTCCAGGTGATCTTACCGCCACCGCCATAACCACCTGCGGGGTGGAAGTCGATGCTCTGGCCGTCGTAAGTGATGTAGTTACCTACAGTCTGGTCGTTAACCTTCTTCGCAGGAGTAAATACGAATGTGCTACCCTTTGCGTCAACTTCTGTCTCAGCACCTGTCTCGGAGAACTTGAATGCCTGGCCTGTAGTGATCTGGTAGAGGTTACCCTGGTGAGGAACCTTGTAGCCCTTCGGACACGGATCGTAGTTGAGCTTTGCGCCATTACCGCCCCACAATGCGATAGGGTTCGATGTCGCAGTGCCACCAAGACCGATGTCCATCTTTACCCACGATGTACGGTTCTGGGTTGTGCTGAACTTATCATTCGGAGTGTAGCTTGCCGAATATACATAGTAGGGATAGTTCCAGTTATCCTCGAGCGAGGTCTTCGCCGACGAAGAGTTAGCCCACGACTGGTTGTACTGGTGGAAACCGTACTGGTAAACAGCGCGAGCCCAACCATCCCAACCGCCTGTAGCAACAGCGAACTTCTGCGGACGCGGATAGGGGTGGAGGTTACCTGCCTGGAAGTAGAGACCCAGAGCGTCAGCAGCCTGCTGGTCGGTCATATTCTCAACCTCCTCAATGCTCTTGGGAGCATAAGTTGCACCGATGTTACGATCGAGGAAACCGAGAGGCTTGCTCTTACTGTATGCAATAATCTGCTCGCGAGTTGCGTGGTAATTGTTATCCGCGCCTTTTGAACCACCACCTGCTGCATAAGGCTGGGTAGTCATTACCTGCTTGGGCTGCTCATTGCAAGCCCAGATGTGCCAGCCCCAAATCATCGAGATGTCGCAACGGAGTACGTTGCCCGCTACATTGTGGCAGCCGTTCGGGTTCATAGTAACCATAATACGAGCGTTACCTACAGCCTTATTCTTGAAGTATACCTTGCCTGCAACCTTGTCGAAGTGAACGTCGTAAGCTACGCCGAGATCCTCTGCCCAGACGATGTGAGCGAAGCTGGGAGCAACCTCGTCAGCAGTTGCGCAGTTGGGGAAAGTTGCCTCCTCACCTACATAGCGACTAACGAGCTGGCTGTTCTCGACAACAGTACCATCAACACGCTTGATATCGAACGAATAGGTCTTCTCGGTGCCATCAGCAACAACGATGTAGCAGTTTGCCCACTTGCCACCGCAGAGGTCGATAGCGTTAGCCTTGTCGATAACCTCGTCGAGGTTGCCGCAGTTGAGCGGGAGAATCTCGCGGGGCGAAACGGTGTGGCTCTGGGTCGAAGTACGAGTGTACGAGCCGTCAGCAGTGATAACACCAACCGAGAAGTTCTCGTAAGTACCTGCGGGCACCAAGATGTAGAACGAAGTAGCGGTAGTGGTGTTGAGCTGAACGCCCTGCGGAACCTCGAGGTCGATGTAGCTGAACGATGCGTTGGTTGTACCCATAGTGGGCTCCATAGTCGACATATCAACGGTACCGGGACCAGAGATCTTGTGCTTGTAGTTCGAGTTCTTAAGTGTGATACCGTAAACGGTCTGCGAACCCTTGAGGCGGATTTCGAGAGCACCCATTACACTCTGGAGGCTAACGCTCTTGCCGGAAATAGCACCAACCATTGTGTTGGCATTCTCTCCGAATACACTGCCCTCCTTGTGGAATTGTACTACCGGGAAGTTGAACTCGATAGAGCCGGTATCGGGAGTGCCATTAACGTTCGAAGCGGTGCACTTGCCGTTACCGTTGTAAATGTAGGGGTAGAAAGCGTAGGTGTAAACATCGCCCTCCTCACCCTGAATATCGAACGCAGCAGAAGTAGTGCCTGCACCCTCTACCAGAGTTGCCTGGCGAATAGCGCCGCTCTCGGTTACAACACCGATAACGTCGCCCTCGCTCCATACTGTCGAAGCAGACTTGCCCTCCTCGGGTGACTCCAACGATGTACGAGTCATTGAGGTAAGGTTTGCTGTCAGTGACGAGATCATAGGCTTGCCTGCAGTAGCTCCGCCGGCCAAATTATCTTCAGTCAAATCGTTTGTACATCCTACAAACAGAAGCGCCGCAACCGCGAACGCCGATAAGAACATCTTTTTCATACTCTTCAATGGTGTTAAACGGTTACAAAATCTCTTCATTGCCCTTGAACCAATCATCAGAGCCCTCGCCCTCGAGATCCCCTTCTGATGCAGCAAAGCCATCTTCTACATTAAATTCGTGCAGCAACACTTCAGGTGCTACATAGGTGGGTGTAGATTCCCCCCCCCTTGATTTTTGAAGCTTTTTCATCTTAGTTGAAATTTGTTAAAGGTTTATAATTAGCGTTAGAATCTCTAAATAAATTCGTCTACTCTTGTGTATATTTACACAAAATTAGGAAAATGAAACGTTAAAAACAAATTTTTAGTGATTTTTGATCCACTCGACAACGAGTCGTGCGCGAGCATTACCGACAATCTCGGCAATTTGAGCCTCGTCGGCTTCGCGCAGACGTGAGATCGAACGGAACTTTTTGAGGAGTGCGGCGATACTCTTTTCGCCCAGGCCGTGAATCTCCTCCAGACCGCTGTGTAGGAAGGCATTGCTGCGCTTCTGGCGGTGGAATGTGATTCCGAATCGGTGAGCCTCATCTCTCAGGTGGCAGACAACTTTCAGCGGCTCGCCCGTGCGTGAGAGGTAGTAAGGCATCGGATCGTGAGGGAAGAATATCTCCTCGATACGCTTGGCAAGACCGACAATGGGTACCTGTTTCTCGATCCCGAGTTCACAGAGCACGGAGTAGGCGCTCGAAAGCTGGCCCTTACCGCCATCGACAATAATCAGGTCGGGAAGCTCGGCTCCCTCCTCGAGTAGGCGACTATAGCGGCGATAGACAATCTCGCGCATTGTGGCAAAATCATCTGCTCCTACAACGGTCTTGACATTGAAGTGGCGATACTCCTTGCGAGAGGGTTTGCCATCGCGGAATACTACGCACGAAGCTACGGGGTTGGTGCCCTGAAGATTCGAGTTGTCGAAACACTCGATGTGGCGAGGCTCGTGCTCCAGATGCAGCTCTCGGCGCATCGCCTCCATTAGGCGATCGGTGTGGCGTTCGGGATTCTTTATCTCGAGGTTTTTGAGTTGCTCGGCGCGGTAGATGCGTGCGCTCTTCAGTGAGAAGTTAAGTAGATCTACCTTCTCTCCGCGCTTGGGTACGGTGAAGGTTACACCATCGAAAAGAATCGCCGCCGAGGGGAGGAACGGCACTATAACTTCGCGCGAAAGATCTCCCGATATATTGTCGACAATATGCTGAATGCCAGCTGTTAACATCTCGGCATCGGTACTCTCCGCGCCGGCCGTAAGACGAACGGTATAGACACCCGTAACCGAGCCTTGGCGGATGCGTACAAAGTTGCAATATGCAGTATCGTCGCCATCGTCTTTGAGTAGCGAGAAGATGTCGATATCGATAATTTTTGCGCTGACGATAACCGAACGCGAACGGTAGTTTTCGAGAACGTCGAGTCGTGATTTGAATCGTTGAGCCTGCTCGAAACGCAGATCTGCCGCAGCCCGCTTCATCTCCCTCTCGAGGTATGTGCGTACGGGGCGCAAATCGCCCTTCAGCACCGCCGTTGCCATCTCGATCGTCGAGGCGTACTCTTCGCTGCTCTGAGCCCCGACGCAGGGGGCTTTGCAGTTACCGAGGTGGTATTGCAGACAGGTGGAGTAGTTTCCCCTGGCAATCCTTTCGGGTGAGAGGTTGAGCTTGCAGGTGCGCAGCGGAATAACCTCGCGTATAAACTCCAAAATGGAGCGCTGCATCGCTACCGATCCGTATGGACCATAATAGTGCGAGCCGTCGCGCAGAAGGCGTCGTGTGGATTCGATGCGGGGGAAAGGCTCGTTGCGCACAACGATCCAAGGGTATGTTTTGTCATCCTTGAGTAGGATGTTGTAGCGTGGTTGCAAACTCTTGATGAGCGAGTTCTCGAGTAGTAGGGCGTCGGTCTCGCTCTCCACTACGATATGGCGAATCTCGACGATGTGTCGCACCATTATTCGCACCTTTGCACTATGCTCCTTGCTCTGCACGAAATAGGAGCTAACTCTCTTGCGGAGCGACTTGGCTTTACCGACATAGATCACCCTCTCCGAGGAGTCAAGGAATTGGTAGACTCCCGGGTCGAGCGGTAGCATTGCTACCTGCTCCTTGAGCGAAGAGCGGTTGTTCTCGGTCATAGCGAGACAAATTTACGCATATTTTTACGAATTGGTCTATATTTTCCTATAAATAAACTATTTTTGTATCTTAGAGACGGAAAATATCAATTACAACGTATATAATGAGAATCTGGAATTTAGAGTTGAAATCGTTGATTATTGCTTTATTGACGATTTTTGGGGCGTTGACTCTCGCTTCTTGCGTGGATAACAACTACAATCTGGACAAAATCTCGCCCGAAATCACCATCGGAGGCGAGGAGATGATTGTCCCAATCACGACTATCGACCCGATTAAGTTGAGCTCTCTGCTCGGCGAGGATCTTGATGGTCTGTATGAAGAGAATGGCAGCTACCTCTTCCGCTTCGCAGGCGAGAATGAGACCTTCTCGATTGAGGGCTTCTCACTGCCGACGCTGTCGAATTTGTCGAAGGTTAGCCATATGACCTTCAAGACTCCGGCCCTGCCTACCGACTTCCTGTTTAGCGAGATTGAATCGTCGTTTGAATTGGGATACCCCGATATGAATGTGGCGCCAACCTTCTCGCCAATAGAGTTCTCGGCGGGTATCGATCTTGGTATCGATCTGCCTAACGGAATGACCGTTCCCGCGCTGGGAGAGCTCTCGTTCGAGGGCGAGGGTAAGGTGCAGTTCCCTGCTTCGTTCGATATTCCCGAGCAGATTCGCAGCATTGGCAAGATCTACTTTGGCGGCGAGAAGAGCCTGCACGGCTCACTGATCGAAGTGGCCCTCGAATTCAAGGGTTTGAAGAGCATTAACGGCGGAGGAAAACTCAATTTTAGTGCCGTATTCCCGACCAACTATCAATTGACTGATGCTGGCGGCAAGAGCCTCGGCAATGTGCTCAAGGTCGAGAACTACGTGGTGAAAGCTGGCGTGGAGTCGGTTGTTGTGAAGGCCTATCTGCAGAGTATGGATCTGTCGAACAATACCATCTCGCAAGGTAAAATAAACATAAATGACGAGATCAGCTATCAATTCGACTACACCTTCGAGTCGGTTAGCGGATATTGCAATGCGTCGAATACACCCAATTTCCGATTGAGCCTCACGCCCGAATTCCGCGATATGGAGATCGAGCTTAATGCGATATCCATCGATGAGGGAAATCACTCATCGGAGGTGGTCTACACCCTGAACGGAATCCCCGAGAGTATCCGATCAATTGACTATATAGCCTTCGAATCGGCGCCGATTAGGATGAGGGTCGAGGGTATGTCGTGGCTTAATGTTGATGGTATCAATGTTGAGGTGCAGATGCCTGATTGCTTTGAGTTTGAGAGGGATGCGAATGGTTGGCTCGATATATCTACCAACAAGATGACGGCGCCGCTCAACCGCCTTGAGGATGGCGTGGTATTTAATCTGAAGGCGATCGATCTGAAGAAGGGCAAGGCTCAGCTCAAGTCGGGCCAGCTGACTATCGCCGCCGCAATATCGTTGCACGTTAGCGACCTGAAGGGCGGCGAGAAGCTCCTCTTGTCGGATGTGCTTCCGCCCTCGAAGAGTGTCAATGTTAGCACCGTGATAGAGGAGACCCGTTTTAAGCTCGACTTCTCGAAATGTCAGGTGTTGATGAATGAGCAGTACTTCGATTTCAAACTCGATGAGACTCAGCTCCCCAGCCTTGAGCATACGGTCAGTGTTCCCGATGAGCTGGTCTCGGTTGATCGTCTGGATCTGCGAGCTCCGAATGGAGAAAAGGTGAAGGTGCGTCTTGGAATTTCGCACTCCAAAGACGAGGTCTTCCCCGTGGATGAGGTGGCTCTGACTCTGACGGTTAATCTGAAGAATATGATTCACCCGACTGAGGGTCAGGATTTTATCGAGAAGGCTGCCAATGGCGACTATATCTTGCGCATCGACCGCAAGAAGTGGCGCCCGAATGAGGATCCGAATATGGATGTTGTCGAGATTGAGATTGACGCCATCGAGAATCTGCCCGAGATTACGGGACCGAAGGGTGCGCGCCAGATGGTGATAAATGAGCGATTTGCCGTTACGGGAGGCGTCTCGATTGATGCCGGCACAAATGTCAATCTTGAATCTTCGAGCGCACGACTCAACATTGAGTTCTCTGTTGACGATGCCCAAATTTCGAAGTTCTATGGCAAGGTTGACTATCAGATCAAACCCGATAATCTCCCCGTGCTTGAGCTTGGCGATATCGCAACCTCGGGTCTTGTTATAGATAATCTGGATATCTCGCCAATTGTGCGATTTGATATCAGCAACCCTATAGATGTACCGCTTGATGTGAATCTTGGGCTCAATCCTTATGATGCAAGTGGCCAACTTATTGAGGCTAACAAGATCGAGATCAGCGATGTACATATTGCGGGACAGGGCCAGACTTCTCTTGTTCTCTCGACCCGCGATCGCCGCGATCAGTTTGCGGGAATGAGCGGTGTGACCTTCATCGAGGCCGATCTGGCTAAGATATTCAAGGGCGGCCTTCCGGCGAAAATTGGAGTGGATATGAAGGTAGCAACCGACCTATCGGTTACGCACGTTGTCGACCTTTCGCAATCCTCGTACGACATCGGCTACAGCTACTCGGCAGAGATTCCGCTTGAGTTTGGTCACGATTTCGATATATCGTATGTGCAGGATATCAATTTGGCAGAGATGTTCTCTGAAGAGACCCGATTCGAGCCGGCTGAGGGCTCGGAGGGTGAGGGCGACTATTCGATATTGGATCTTATCGAGGTGGGTGAGGTTGCCATCTTGGCCGACTTTGCGACTACCATTCCGCTCGATCTAATCCTCAATGCCGAGTGTTTCGACAAGGAGGGCCAACCCTCGGATGTGCAGATTTCATTCGAGGAGAACAATAATATAATTCACGGTTTCCATCCCGAGGATAAGAAGAGTGAATCTCGCTCGAACTTGGTGCTCAAACTCGATTTGGGCGAGGAGGGAAGGCTCGATGCTCTGAAGAGAATCGAAGTGTTGCGACTTCGACTCAACTTGCGAAACAATTCGGATGATACGCGAGCTCTCTCGCCCGACCAGACTATCGCAGGAAAGTTGCGACTTAGAGTCCGCGACGGTATAACCATCAATTACGATAAGGTAATGGAGTAGGAATTGAGAACGAAAAAGATTACGATGATGAAAAGATTTATAACTACACTTCTGCTTATTGTGGCGTTGCCCGTTGTGGCGGCAGCGCAGGTGCGTACCTCATACTTTATGGAGGGCTCGACTTTCCGCACAGATATGAACCCGGCATTGGCTCCGACTCGAGGATATATCAATATGCCGGTGCTGGGTGGTGTTGGTCTGGGTGTGAATAACAACTTCCTATCGATTGATAATATGCTCTATCCGACCGAGAATGGTTTGGTGCTGTTTATGAACAAGGCGGTCGATCGCAATGATTTCCTGAAGCGTCTGCCTCGCAATAACAACTTGGGCGTGTCGTTCTCGGAGCAGATTATCGGCTTCGGTGCTCACACCAAGCGCTTCTTCTGGTCGGCGGGAGTGAATATGAAGATGGATGCAGATGTGAATATCCCGAAGGAGTTCTTCTCGCTGATCACAACGCTTGGCCAGGGCTCCTACAATATGAAGGGTATGAGCGTGGGTGCAAATGCCTATTTTGAGACCTATATCGGCGCAGCCGTTCCGATTAAGGATTTTATTACGGTTGGAGCCCGTTTGAAGGGTTTGATTGGTGTGGCCAATGCCTCGATGAGGGTTACCAATATGATGGTGAATGTGACCGATGAGTACGTTTCGGCCGATTTCAAAGGCGAGATGCAGGCAACCTTCCCGCTCTTTAATCCCAACCTCCGTGCAGGCGAGGAGGTCGATCTCGAGAACTTGATGATGGGCGAGAATGATATGAAGCGCCTGCTTACGAATCCGGGCCAACTCTTCAAGAGCGGAGGCTTTGCTGTGGATTTGGGAGCTGAAGTGCGCCTGCTTGATGATAAGCTGCGTCTGTCGGCGGCGGTCGTAGATCTCGGATTTATCTCGTGGGCCCAAAACGCTTCCGTTGAGGGTACGATGGGTACAGCCTTCAGCTACGAGGGCGTCGATATTGAGAGCGGTGAGGCTCTTGTAGACTTTGATGAGTTTGAGTTCGCCGGCAAGGCCTCGACTCAAAAGTACGCCAAGCGTATGAACTGCTCGCTGAATATCGGTGCGGAGTATGCGATCTTGCGTAATCGCATCAGCTTCGGATTGTTGTCGCACTCGAAATTCTGCCAGACCTATTCGTTCTCGGAACTTACTGCATCGGTGAACTTCAAGCCGGCCAATTGGTTTACAGCAACTTTCAGCCACACGCTCCTCAATAAGAATCAGCCCGGAGTCTTCGGCTTTGCGTTGAATCTCCACCCGACGGGTCTTAACCTCTTCCTGGGTGTCGACTATATCGACCTGAAGATGGCACCGTGGTCGTCGGCGGGCTTGTTGTTGCCGATACGCCAGCGTTCGGTTAATTTCAACTTCGGCTTGGGCTTCTCGCTCGGTCGCGCCAAGTATAGCAAGGCCTATAAGGCCGATATGGAGGCTCGCCAGATGAAGCGTTCTTCTAAGTAAAATTCTCCGCAAGGAGCGGTTGTGGAGCCACTTTTGTGCGCAGGCGCGAGGTTATTGTGATTATTATTGAAAATCTCGTTGATTATTCAGCCATTTTTAGTACCTTTGCGCCGTTAAATAAAAGAAGGCTTTACGAATTTAACCACATAAACAGAAAAAATTATGTTCAAGATTGATTCTTACGATTTTACGGGTAAGCGCGCAATCATTCGCGTAGATTTCAACGTGCCCCTCAATGGCGAGGGTCAGGTAACTGATGATACTCGTATCCGCGCTGCTATCCCCACCATCAAGAAGGTACTCGAGAAGGGTGGTGCAGTTATCCTTATGTCGCACCTTGGTCGTCCTAAGAAGAATCCCGATCCCAAGTTCTCGTTGGAGCAGATTATCCCCGCTATCGAGGCTCGTTTGGGCGTGAAGGTTCAGTTCGCAGGTGACTGTATGGGTGAGAAGGCTGCCCAGATGGCTGCCGAGTTGAAGGCTGGTGAGGTTATGTTGCTCGAGAACCTCCGTTTCTACGCAGAGGAGGAGGGCAAGCCCCGTGGTTTGGCAGAGGATGCTACCGACGAGGAGAAGAAGGCAGCAAAGAAGGCTCTCAAGGAGGGTCCTCAGAAGGAGTTCGTTAAGAAGCTCGCTTCGTACGCTGACTGCTACATCAACGATGCATTCGGTACTGCACACCGCGCACACTCGTCGAC
>JAGBVQ010000042.1 GCA_017630245.1 Alistipes sp.
ATATCATCCAAGAACTTAGCAACCTTATCAGCACCCGCCTTCTTCATCACATAGGCGATGATGTCACGCAATGAACGCTTTGTAAGCACCTCGTTGATGTAACCTACCTCGGCAGGACCATTCTGGTTGAAGAGGATACGACCGATAGTGGTCTCCTTCAATACTGTTACAGGGTTGCCCTGCTCGTCGAGGTCGCGTACACGACACTTTACGGTAGCGTGGATATCGGCACGACCCTCGTTGTAGGCGATGATAGCCTCCTCAGGACCGTAGAATACCAAGCCCTCACCCTTAACTCCCGGACGAGCCTTGGTGATGTAGTAAAGACCAAGGACCATATCCTGCGAAGGTACGGTGATAGGTGCACCATTCGCCGGGTTAAGGACATTGTGCGAACCGAGCATCAGGAGCTGTGCCTCCAAGATTGCGGCGTTGCCGAGTGGCAAGTGCACCGCCATCTGGTCACCATCGAAGTCGGCGTTGAACGCTGTACACGAGAGTGGGTGCAACTGCATTGCCTTACCCTCGATAAGCTTAGGCTGGAATGCCTGGATACCCAAACGGTGAAGGGTCGGAGCACGGTTCATCAACACGGGGTGACCCTTTATGACGTTCTCAAGAATACCCCAAATTACGGGATCCTTGCGATCGATAATCTTCTTTGCCGACTTAACGGTCTTAACGATTCCGCGCTCGATGAGCTTACGGATAACGAACGGCTTGTACAACTCTGCCGCCATATCCTTCGGAATACCCATCTCGTGCATCTTGAGCTCGGGACCTACGACGATAACCGAACGTGCCGAGTAGTCAACACGCTTACCGAGCAAGTTCTGACGGAAACGACCCTGCTTACCCTTGAGTGAATCCGACAACGACTTCAAAGGACGATTCGACTCGTTCTTCACAGCGTTGCTCTTGCGTGAGTTGTCGAACAGCGAATCGACAGCCTCCTGCAACATACGCTTCTCGTTACGAAGAATCACCTCCGGAGCCTTGATCTCGATAAGACGCTTCAGACGGTTGTTACGGATAATTACGCGACGATACAGATCGTTCAAATCCGATGTTGCGAAACGACCACCATCCATCGGTACCAAAGGACGCAACTCGGGCGGAATCACGGGGATAACCTTCAGAACCATCCACTCGGGGCGGTTCTTGCCCTGCGATGCACGGAACGACTCGATTACGTTCAACTGCTTGAGTGCCTCAGTCTTACGCTGCTGCGAAGTCTCACGCGAAGCGCGGTCGCGCAGGGCGTACGACATCGAATCGAGGTCTACCTGCTGCAGAAGGGTATAGATCGCCTCTGCACCCATCTGTGCTACGAACTTCTCCGGATCGTCATCTGCCAACGCCTGGTTGCCCTTCGGCAGAAGAGCCAACGTATCGAGATACTCCTTCTCCGAGAGGGTCTGCAGACGCTCGATGCCGTGCTCGGCAGCTGCACCTGCATTGATAACCACGTAGCGCTCGTAGTAGATGATAGTCTCCAGCTTCTTAGAGGGGATACCCAACAGGTAACCGATCTTCGAGGGCAACGACTTGAAGTACCAGATGTGAACTACGGGCACAACCAGCGAGATGTGACCCATACGCTCACGACGCACCTTCTTCTCGGTAACCTCCACACCGCATCGGTCGCAGACGATACCCTTATAGCGAATGCGCTTGTACTTACCGCAGTGGCACTCATAATCCTTTACCGGACCGAAAATACGCTCGCAGAACAAGCCGTCACGTTCGGGCTTGTAGGTACGATAGTTGATGGTCTCGGGTTTGAGGACCTCACCGCTCGACTGTGCCAAGATCTCCTCGGGAGAGGCCAGACCGATGGTGATGCTGTTATAACCACCGCTATGCGATTTGTTGTCTTTATTGATTGACATATTTTATCTCTTTTTTCTGTTTCTTACACCTACCGTTTATTACTCTAACTTCACCGACAGAGCCAGACCGCGCAACTCGTGCAACAGCACGTTCATTGCCTCGGGAATACCCGGCTTCGGAAGGTTATCGCCCTTAACGATAGCCTCGTATGCCTTAGCACGGCCCATAACGTCGTCAGACTTAATAGTCAGAATCTCCTGAAGGATATTTGCTGCACCGAAGCCCTCGAGTGCCCAAACCTCCATCTCACCAAAACGCTGACCACCAAACTGTGCCTTACCACCAAGCGGCTGCTGCGTAATGAGCGAGTAGGGACCGATCGAACGTGCGTGCATCTTATCGTCGATCATGTGACCGAGCTTAAGCATATAGATCACACCCACAGTTGCCGGCTGGTCGAAACGCTCACCGGTACCTCCATCGTAGAGGTATGTACGACCGCTGC
>JAGBVQ010000043.1 GCA_017630245.1 Alistipes sp.
CCCGCGCCCGAGATCTGCAACATCAGGAACATATCGACCATCGAATGCACCGCCGTTTCAGACTGACCAACGCCTACGGTTTCGATAAATATCACATCATAACCCGCAGCTTCACAGAGAATTACAGACTCGCGTGTCTTACGAGCAACACCACCCAGCGAGCCAGCCGAAGGCGAAGGACGTACAAAGACATCGGGGTTATGCACGATACTCTCCATACGGGTTTTATCGCCAAGAATCGAGCCGCCACTACGCTCAGACGAAGGGTCAATGGCAAGTACAGCCAACTTATGATGCAGCGATGTAACCATATTACCCACGGCCTCGATAAAGGTCGATTTACCGGCACCGGGAACTCCTGTGATACCGATGCGCACTGACTTGCCCGAGTAGGGCAGGCAACGCTCGATAATCTCCTGAGCTTGCGCATAGTGGTCGGGATTATTGCTTTCGATCAGGGTAATAGCCTGCGAAAGGGTAGTGATATTACCCTCAAGAATGCCAGCGACATACTCATCAGTAGTGAGCTTGCGACGCTTTTTGCGCACGAAATAAGGATTCACAATCGGCTGATCAGCCACACCCTCTGCAACATTCAGTGCAGTGTCGTGGTGAGTATCGGCATACTCACGCTCATAGTGTTCTATCTTAGTGTGTATCATTGTTTTGAATTATTATCTTATCCAGAAAATCGGTCTTCAGCGTTATCGGATTACCAAACCACAAAGCTTTGCGACGATGATCGACAACAATGCCAAATGGCACATATTGCACGTTAAAATCTCGAAAAATATCGCCATCCACATCGAATGCAACGTGAATAAAATCGTTAGCACACTTGCGCAACTCCGGACTAATCTGCTCAGGCGACTCGTTGGTAATGATTACAGCACGCACATTCTCGCCAAAATGGGCATCATTCTGAATCCGCAAAAGCGTCTGCTGACACGATACCGTACGCGAGTTAATAAACTCGATGTAGGTATATTGCGACTTCTTCGGAACATTATCATTAAGCCATTGGCCGGCTTTGATTTTGGGAACACGCTCCTCGAGTGCAACGTGCTGCGCCTGCGCCCGACTTGCAATAAGTAGGAGCGTGCACAGAATCGTTACTATGTATATGAATCTTTTCATTCAGTCCGCCTTAACGCTTTTGTTCGTACCACAAAGGTATAAGTATTTTGTCGAAACTCCAAAAGAGAATGTAGGGTAACACTATTTTAGATTTTATAGCGCAAAATTATCTTCTGTCGGCTGCGTTTAGTCGATTGAAAGTATCATACATCTTTTGTGTACGCGCCAGATTGATTTCTTCAATCTCCGATGGGTGCAGATACCCCTTTTGAAGTTGCGCAAATCTCTTGCAAAGCCTCTTCTCTGTTGAGATAATCTCTCCTATGCGAGTAGCATATTCAGACACCGAGGCAATCGTTGCATCCGGATGGTTTATCTCCGACTCCAACTTCTTGAACTTAACATAGTTAAGACGGATATCGAACATCAATTTCAAATGCTCAAGATCAATCTTATTGCGTGTGGGTTTCATTTTTCTCAATTCGGCAACAGCCATATTCAGCTCTCCGATTATCTCGTCGTAGCTCTTTAGGCGGCCGAGGTGATCAGCACGTGGTCGGGCTTGCGGGAAGCGGACTTGTGGAATTATCAGCAAGTTGTAGAGTCTTTTGCCCTCATCCGCAGATAGACCTAATTGCTGTTGGACGTACTCCACCACAACCGACTGAGGGTCTATTGGCAACGTTTGATTCAATGCCTTTCCGTACATATAAATCAGGAGGTTAAATCCGTTCATCGGATAGACATATCGCTGTGGTATCATATCAATAACCTCATAATCCAACTCCCAAATGGTGCTGAAAATTCCCGAGGTGCTCCACGATGTCATTACAATTCCGTTGTACTGCTGCTCGCGACAGTAGGGTATAAAGACTTTCTGGTTGTCGAAGTGCTTCTCCCAAGAGGTAATATGCATATTGTCGGGATGGCTGCGAATTGCGGGTGCGCCCCAAAATTTGATTCCTTGTTTAACCAACGCTTCCGCATCTCCGAACTTACGATTGCTCCACCCGTAATTCCAATCGACAAAGATAGTCTCTTTGGGTAGTTCCTTGATATATTCAGGATGTGCTAGGATGATATCTGCCCACATAATCGGAATTTTGCCGTGGCGGATTACCAGGTTGCAAATCTCCTTCATATAATCCACAAAGAGTTTAGAGCGGCCCTCTTTGGCGACCTTCTCTGCACACTTAGGGCAGACGCCAAGCTGGCGCGTCTCGTCACCTCCGATATGAAAATAGCGACTCGAGTGCAGCGATATCATATCCGCAAAAAGTTCGTCAAAAAGGCGAATGCACTCTGCGGTTTTTAGTGGACAAATCTGCGTCGGATCGGTTTTACTCTCGGCCAGAGCGGTGTAGCGGGCGTGTCGGAGAATGTAGTCGGTATGTCCGAATGTCTGCTGTAGAGGTATAACATCAATGCCTAACGAAGTACAATGTTTGACGAAATCGCGAATTTCGTCACGGGTATAGGCATATTTCGACGAGATAGTGAAGTGCTTTTCGTACGGGAACGTCGCCTCATAC
>JAGBVQ010000044.1 GCA_017630245.1 Alistipes sp.
GTTATGTTGCAACAACTTGACGGTCAGCTCCTCACCACGAAACTTATATGTACGACCCGCACTTCGCTCCGAGCCAAAGAGTGTCAACGAATCAATCGGGAGGTTATGCTCCTCAAGAATGGTCAGAAACTCCTGACCCACAGCGCCACTTGCGCCAACAATTGCAATATTCATACTATTTATATCTTTTTGTTATTTCTACTCAAAAAACTCATTGTCATCGCCCTGTGATGTGGGAGCCTCTGCCTCATCGGGACACTCATAGGTCGGCATCATCGGCGGACGAACAAAGCGATCCTCACGTCTCAGGCCGAGTTTGGGATCTGCGTAGGCTTTGGTTAAAAACTCGCCCACGATAGGCAACGCCATAGCACTACCCTCACCGCCTGAACGCAAGTGAATCTGCTGATCCTCAGCACCTACCACTGCTCCTGCAACCAATTTCGGGGTGATACACATAAACCACGCATCACGGTTATCGTTCGAAGTTCCGGTCTTACCGGCAATATCCATATCCTTAAATCCGTACTTCCACACCATACGACCGCCCGTACCGCCCGTGATTACGCGCTTGAGCATCGTAAGCATCGTGTAGGCAGTCTGCTTGCTGATAGCATCCTGCGACTGATTGCTGAAGGTAGAGATCACGTTGCCCTGCCTATCCTCGATGCGGGTCACAAAGATCGGGTCGTTATGTACACCCTCATTTGCGAAGGTTGAGTATGCGCTAACCATCTCAAATACATTCGATTCAAAAGTTCCAAGACACATCGCATAGACGGGATCGATAAAGCTGCGAATACCCATATTGTGGACAAAATCGGCCACAGCATCGGGCTGCTTTGCCTGCTTCATAATCCAAGCCGAGTAGTTGTTACGGCTACGAGCCAAGCCCCACGCCAGCGGGTGCAGCACACCATCATACTCAACCTTACCGGCCTCTTTGGGTGACCAAGCCGTACCGAGCGAGGTCTCGATCGTCACGGGCAGATTCGGCACCATAGTACATGGCGTAAGGCCAAGGTGGTCGATAGCGAAGGTGTAGATAAAGGGCTTCACGGTCGAGCCGATCTGTCGCTTACCCTGTTTTGCCATATCGTACTTAAAGTAGCGGAAGTTGGGTCCTCCGACATAGGCCTTCACATAACCCGTATGTGGATCCATTGCCACAAAACTTGCACGCATAATGCGCTTGTGGTGAAGGATCGAATCACGCGGCGAGAGCAACGTATCTCGCTCACCCTTAAAGGTAAAGACCTTCATTCTACACTTCTGATCGAAGCTCGCCATAATATCCTTCTCGCCCACTCCGGCACGCTTCATATTGCGGTAGCGATCCGTATTGCGAATTGCGCGTTGCATAATTGCTGCAATCTCCTCCTTATCCGAATCCTGGAAGAGAACTCCGGTGCGCTTTACCTGCGCATCCATCATCGGCTGCACCTCCTTTTTCATATGCTCGAAGAGAGCTGTCTCAGCATACTCCTGCATCGAGGCGTTGATGGTGGTGTAGATCTTCAGACCATCGCGATAGATATTATATGGCTCACCATCGGCCTTGCGATTCTTATGACACCAACCATAGAGCGGATTCTCGTCATACTCCTTCACAGCCTGCTCGTAGTCCCACTCGGTGTAGAACTGTCGGCGGGTCGGGCGCTTGGCATTCATCACCAGACGCAACATCTCGCGGAAGTAGGTAGCCTCACCCTCATTGTGAGATACCGGCTTGTAGTTGAGCACGATAGGCAGTCCCGTAATCGAGTCACGCTGCGACTTGGTAATAGCTCCCGCAGCCTCCATACGGGCAATTACGGTATTGCGTCGAGCCAGAGAGTTCTCGGGATTACGCACGGGAGAGTAGCGTGTCGGAGCATTTACCACACCGACCAGCACAGCCGCCTCCTGGATATTAAGTTCATTAGGCTCCTTGCCGAAGAAGGTATGTGATGCCGACTTGATTCCATAGGCATTCGAGCCGAAAGCCACCGTATTTAGATACATCGCAACAATCTCCTCCTTGGTATAGTTGTACTCAAGTTTGATCGCTGTGATCCACTCCTTAAACTTCGAGATGACGAGCTTCGAGGTGCGTGCCACCTTGCTTCGATTGCGCACCGTATCACGCGGGAAGAGGTTCTTAGCCAGCTGCTGCGTGATGGTACTACCTCCACCCTGCGAGCTGCGCTGCAGAGCGATAGTCTTGATTCCCACACGCATCAACGAGGGGATATCGATACCCGAGTGGCTATGAAAACGGATATCCTCCGTAGCGATCAGGGCCGCAACAATCGGGGGCATATCACGGCTCTGCATCCTTACAATCAGCGACGAGTCCTGTGGGAAGAGGTCGTCATACTGAACATAGGAGCGATTCTGCACAAAGAATGTACCCAACACCTTACCCTCCTCCGAGTAGACCTCGGTCGAGAGGTTGCTCTTAGGATTCTCCAGCTCCTCGAACGAGGGCATACGGCCAAACAGCCCGAGCGAGGTGAGTAGCAACATACCGAAGAGCAAACCCATCGGCACCATCACCACATACCACATCCACTTAATCACCTTCGATTTGGTTGTCTTATCTCTTTTTTGAACCATCTGTTTCAATATTTTTTTTGCAAAGTTACATATTTTCACTCAATTCTCCACATTAGAACGGCAATCCTACGCCTCCCGAAACATACATTCCCCTTTTGCCGTGAGGTTTATATACCGACAGGGTCAGCGCCACCGTAGCAGCCGAAGGCATACGGAAGAAGTTTACATCGAAGGTCAAATCTCCTCCATAGGAGAAGAGGTGCTTGCGACGCTCAATGATATTGGCGATATCTCCGGGCTCGGGCTCCTTGTCGGCTACAAACGACTGCTTGTCGAACGATGCGTAGTCGAAGCCCACATTCAAGCGGATGCGCTTAAAGTAGAGGAATGCCGGAATACCACCCTCGGGATACCACAACGGCAACTGATAGTTAACCGACGTTGCCACATAGTTGCGATTCGCAATATCGCCCGAATTAAATCCACGCGGCATAAGTTGCGTCGATTTGAACGAGAGATTCGATGCCAACACCTCCGACTCGAAACCTCCGAGCGAAGTTTGATAAGCACCTGCCAGCGAGAGCGAATGGTGAGGTGCCACACCCGGCAGATAGAGCTTTGCGTAGGCAAGAATCAGGTGAGCAAAATCCTTATTTGCCGGATTCAATGCGTAGTTCAACGAGAGCACCAGACCATTTCGCGGCAGAAAGTCTTTGTGAGCCAACTGCACCTGAGTCTGGTAGCCAATACCGAACTGCATAAGATGCACACCCTCTCTATATCCGATCTTGGCTACATTCGAGATCTGACCCGAGGCTATCATATTGGCCATACTGCGCACCTTGGCCACCAGACCATTCGAGTAGTTCCACGAAGCACTCACGCCGAGATAGTGTGTTCGATAGCCGAGTTGGAAGTAGAGCGGCAGCGAGGCCGAAGCCGTAACATCGTAATACTTACCGAGTCTTGGTTCGTCCGGCAAGACAAGTTCATACTTCCCCGTTTCGGGATCCATCACCCAAGTATATGCCTGGTACATTCGTTGATTACCTCCATAAGTTGCGCTCAGGCTCAAGTTTACACCCAGACCGTAATAGCGGAACGTACCCTTGTAGACCGAGCCCTCCTTCTTGTTCCAGCCCCAGGTAACCATACCCTCAGCATTCGAGAGCAGGCTCTGCGACATCGCCGTAACTCCGAGATTAAAATGGACCTGATTCTCCGAAAGAGTGAATGGATCGTACGAGGCCGGAGCCCACGAGTGGACATTGAAGAGGTGGAGGAACTTCGAGTAATAGCGCGGCTTCACCTTTTTCTGCTGTTCTGTGGCCACCTTCGCATCAAAGCGCACGGTATCGAGATTTACCGTTGCCCACGTTTTGCGTTGAGGATTTACGACATTACGAGGCAGAGAGGTTGGCATAACTCTCACGAGCGATGCAGAGTCGATCTTCTGGCGAGCCAGATGATAACCCTCGCTATCGTATGTGGTCATCAACACCTCGCCCTCATCCGTCGGCATCGGCGAGAATGAACCATACTTCGAGGTAGAGATGCGAAACTCCTCTCCCGATGCGAGGTTATAGCAGTGCACCTCATCCTTACCCGACTCAATGGAGCCAAAGTAGAGCACGCCATCCCTTGCTCGCAGATCGCTGATGGTTACATAGGCTCCCTTGGTCAGTTGAGTGATTGTCGTATCGTCATTTACTCGACCCAGCCACATACCGCTATCGTCTGTGGCGATAAAGTAGAGGCGGCAGGTCTTATTGTCGTATGAGAGCGAGTGCAACTCCACACCCTCGGGCATCGTTGCAATGATGCGACGCGAACGGCGATCGCCAAGCGCCACCTGATAGACTCCGTCGGGGCGATACTCCACCCAAGCCAACGTCGGCTCGCCATCTATGGCTGTCGGGAACTGCACATTGCGGTAGCGGAAGACTGTTCGGGTGGCGCGGCGGCCGGGCTTAGCATAGCACAGGCGAGAGTTTACCCTCTGCTGATAGACCACGCCTCGGCGGTACTCAGTCCACCAAATCTTTCCGTGAGAGATTGTCGGGCGGGTTGAGATCTTGCCCGTATAGCATATTCTGCGCTCCTCTCCGCTCTTGGTATCGGTCACAACAAGCGCCGAGGGAGTATCTAAATCCTCCTTAAACGAGAGCACCTTACCCTCGCCAAAAGGCATCGGATAGCGATAGGTTGTATAGCTCTGCTGCTCGGGGGTCGGGATGCGCTGCGACGAGTCATCAACCAGAGCCAGCGGCTGCCAGAAGTTGTTCAGATCGACAAAGGTCTCGCGGAAGAGTTTAGCCGTCGAGGTCGAGTAGTACCTCTTCATACCCACATAGGTCGTAGCGAGAACATAGGGATTTCGCACGGCGTAGCGCACAATCTTGTTCCAGATATTCTCGTCATACTTCGTATTGGCAAACGAAGTCATCTGATAACCAAGCTGATAGTGATCGGGGACATACTCTCTGAACGATCCGCAGAACCACTTATCCCTACTCTTGTTCGAGAGGATCTTATCTCCCACCGCTCGGTAGTGCATCGAAAACGATGGTTGCAGACCTCGACCAAACGAGGACATCGAGGTCTCGGATATGACAGCGTCACCCTCCAAGCCCCACAACGGCATAAATAGCAATCCGATAGTCGAACTCTGCTGACCGAGGATGTAGCTAAAGACCCTCACAAATCCTCGGTTGATATTGTTGTACTGCACGGCGTGGCGATACTCGTGCGCCGCCAACTGCTTAAGCCACGGCATCGAGTAGCTCGAAATTGCGGGAGAAGAGAGGATCTCCACACGCTTGGGCAGCCACATAACCATACCGTTCGACATAGCATTCTCGGGGTGCACCACAAAGGGAATCTTCATCGCTCCGTGGCGGAATCCGAAGTCAATCGAAGGTTGCACAGCCTGCACATAGTGGTAGAGTTTATGGCCCAGATTTTGGGCCGTATCGGGGTAGATAACCGAAATCTTATCGCCCTTAATATGTCGCCAACGCATCGACTCGGGGTCTGCACCCCAAGAGTAATATTGCGCCGAAGCAGTGCCCACATAGAGCATTGCCACGATTGACAACAATATGTATTTCAACCTTTTAAGCATCTACTTAATCCTCTTATGCTCCAGCCTTTTTACAACGATAGCCTGCCTGAGTCAAGATCTCTACAATACGATCGCGGTGGTCACCCTGCACGATAATCTCGCCATCTTTGACCGAGCCACCAACGCCACACCTCTTCTTGACCATACGACCCAGCTCGTCGAGATCCTCCTCCGTGCCGACAAACCCCTTAACCAGCGTAACAACTTTACCTCCCCTCTGCTTCGAATCGCGCCATACGCGCAGATCCTGCTTTGCGGGTGGCAGAGTCTCCACTTCGGGCTCCTCGCCCGTGTTAAATTCGAAATCGGGGTTGGTCGAATAGACCATTCCGAGGCGTGCTTTCCAATCGTTACTCATAAAAAAATATCCTTTTTGGGAGCTAAAACGAATAAACTTTGCTCTCTATTTTGTGCAAAGATAGTAATTTACTATCTTTGTAGAGTATGGTAAGCGATATAAATTCAAAAAAGATCGGCAAAACAGACTCAAATGAGCCTCTGCCGCAGCCGTTGCCCTATCTGGGAACGAAAAGATTGGTTAAAGTTTACGTCGAGGGTTACGAGGATGTAGCCTTCTGGCGTTGTATTTTCGACCACTTCCGCAACCCCTATCTGCGCTTTGAGATCTCGGTGCCCACACGCCCCGATCTGCCCAAAGGCAAGAAGGTGTTGATGTCGATGATCCCGACCTCAAGCGAGGAGAAGCTACTCTGTGTCGATTCCGATTTCGACTACCTCTTCGGCGAGCGCACCGAGCAGTCGCGCACGGTCAACAACTCGCGCTATATGTTCCACACCTACGCCTACGCCACCGAGAACTTCTTGTGCTACGCCCCTTCGCTCCATAACATCTGCGTTAAGGCTACCAAGAACGATACCCGCATCTTCGACTTCGTGAAGTTTATGGAGGAGTATTCGCTCATCATCTACCCCGTATTTTTGTGGTACGCCTACTCGGCACAGATGGGCACCGAGAGTATCTTTACGCTCAACGACTTCCGCTCGACGGTACGCCTCGGCTATCTCGACATCAAGGAGAATGGCCGCTCGACGCTCGAGTGGTTGCGCGGCAATGTCTCCTCACGTCTACGCGCGCTGGAGCGCAACTATCCTCAGATGCAGCAACCCGTCGAAGATTTCGGCCGCTATCTGCGTGATTCAAAGGATGTTGTACCCGAGCAGACCTATCTCTATATGCACGGTCATACGCTTATGGACAATGTGGTGATGGTTCTGCTGACTGACGTCTGCGACCATCTGCGCAAACTCTCGCAAGCTCGCATCAGCTCTTCATCAAAGGAGGGAATTGCTCTGCGTGACGAGATGAGCAACTACAATAACTCGCTGCGTTCGATACGCGACGTGCTACTCGACAACGAAAACTATACCAGCTGCCCTCTCTACAAGCGCCTGAGCCTCGACATCGAGCACTACCTCCAGCACACAATCAGCCAGATGCAGCGCAACTGCGAGTAGAGTTTTATTGGCGGTGAGGATTGCATCTCCCAAAATAAAAAAGCGACCTCAAGAGTTTTATCTCGCGGGGTCGCTTTCTGTTTTGCTATCTTATTCTACTTAAACTTCACTACAGGGTGCTTATCGGCTCCATACCACATATTGAGCACGGTAACCTTCAAATCCATCTTCTGCGGGAAGTTCACTCGGATAGACGACATTGCGGGCAGAGTCCAATTGCCCGAAGCCTTCTCGCGGTAGAGTGTATAGTCGAACGAGGAGGTGTTGGTTATAACGTAGTAACGCTGCTTCTTGCGCTTATCAACACTCTGAAGCTCAATCTTTACCGACGCCTCAAACAGCGCCTTCAGCAGGGCTTCATCGCCCGAAATCTGACCTGCACAATAGCCCATTGTTCGGCGCTGCTCGAGCGCTTCACGCACCGATTCGAGGCTCTTATCTTTGGCCAAAATCAGGGTCATATTGCGGCGCAGACCGTGCGCTCCGTAGTAGTCGGCAGTAGTGCCGTGCACATCAGTGCTGGAGGCGATAAAGAGATTTTCGTCCAGACAGCGGTCAATCATATTCGGGTAGAAAGTCAGGCTGTTAGCCACCTCCACACCATCAATCAGACCTTCGCCATAAATCTTCTGGTGGAACTCGTTTTTGGCATTGGTATTTCTGCTCCATCCGGGGTGATTGTGGATAATCAAGGCACCCTGCTCGCGAGCGTTGCGCAGAGCCAGGAGCGGATCGCGGTCGAAAATCAGGTTTGCATCCTTCAGAAAGAGCAGATTGAAGTGACCAAACTCCACGGGCTCGCGAGTAATCTCGATACCCGGAATGAGGGTCATATCGTAGGCTGCCGCCTGCTTCACTGCCGCCTGCGTAGCCACATTCAAGTCCGCCAGAATACCATCCTCATCGGGACCAACCTTGTAGACCCACCAATTCTTCGCCGTCTTGGGAGTACCGCCATTGTATCCCTTCAGGAAGTTGAGATACTCCTGCTCGCGCTTGCGGCTCTCGAGGTGCTCGGTCATCGCAATGATATCCAAACCATCGTACCAAGCCTCGGTCACACGACCATCTGGCGTGACGTGACCATCCGAATAGATTGAATGGATGTGCAGATCTGCTTTGTAGACATTATATCCATTAACCTTAGGCAGAAAAATCTCTCTACGCGGTGTAGGATAGTTGCCGTATCGGATCTCCTCAGGATTTGCAGCCTGAGTTGGGAGAATGCACAAAAGTGCAACTGCAGACAAGAATAGTCTCTTCATAATGATCTCCTCGTAATTAAATTTTACTCAATTTTTGTAGTAAGGGTAAAGACCTCCGAGCCCAGCTCATCGATAGCTTTAATCTTGATTGTAGCAGCCTCATTCTTAGGCAGATACTCAAGAATATGGTCAGACTTTCCGGGATTGAGGAACGACTCCTTCGAGATGTTGTTGCCGGTCTTAGAGTGAATCTCCTCGTAGAACGGGTCATTCATACGAACCTGTGTGAGCACAGCATCCTGCACTCGCGCATCATTCTCCCACACTTCAAACTTCCAGTTGGTATGCCAATCCCATACATTGAGACGCAGCACCTTCTTGCCGGCCGAGTTCTTCTGGCCCTTGTTGTAGATGCGGTAGTACTGCTCATTGGTATATGTAAAGTTCACACTGCGACGATAGGTCAAATCTCCTCCATCGAAGTCGTAGCGAGTGAATGTCGCGGGTGCACCATCGGCACAGATGGGGAAGTACCACCAAGCTCCACTCACCGAGGGGTGGATATACTCTACGGTGTTTGCATAACCCGGCACAGTAACGGTCTCGGCAGTGTGGTTATGGCCCGAGAGGATCGTCATCGGCAGACCCTTAGCAGCATAGAGATCGAGCACAGCCTTTGTCGGAGCCTCATCAGCAGCCGTTCCCGGAGCTCGACGGAAGCTCGGACAGTGCCAACCGAAGACGATATGCTCAACGTCTGCGGCCATATAGTTTGCATCCTTGGCAGCCCAATCAATCTGATCCTGAGTGATTCGACGCTCGTAATCGCGATCCTCACCACCGGCTACATTGTTGATATACTTCACGTTATCGAGCATCACATAGTGAACCTTTCCGATATTGAACGAGTAGTATGTCGGGCCAAAGGTATTCATATAAGCGAGCTCGGCAGCCGAATCGTCATCGGTCAGCAGGTTCGTAGCGGCCATATCGTGCTCGTGGTTACCGATGATGGTATACATCTGCATCGGCATACCGCCCCTCTCACACACGGTGACAAAGTTATTGAGGTCGCCCTTGTAGTTACCGCCCCAGTGCGACTCGTTGCTCACATCGCCGAGGTTAAGGCCATAGACCTTCACGCCCGACGGCAGATTCTTGACATACGAGCGCAGATGAGTCAGACAGTAGCGACGGAAGGTTGTCGAGTCGAGCTCATTGCGAGGATTGCACATCTCGTGGGTATTCGAGTCGGTCGAACGAATCATTGCTCGGTTGCGAACGTGAATATCGGCCAAAACGATCAGGATATGCTTATCCTGCTTCACCTTTCTCAGGTTAAAGTTATGCTCCTGCACTGCATCGGCACTGGTCGCCTTGGTAATCTTGCTATAGAACATCGGCATAAATCCGCGCGACGAAGCAACCTCGTAACCAGAAGGCACTGAGATATATACAAACTTCGAGGTCGCCGACGAGGTACGCATTGTATAGGCACCCTGCGCATTCGTGCGAGTCATATTCACACCATCAGTCACAACTACACCCTGCACGCCCTTGCCACTGCACTTAACCACACCGCGCACGGTTGCTTTCGAGTCGAGTTTCGACCAATCAATCTCATCCTCGGCAGGTTTTTCGGGCTTCTCTTCGTCACCACCGGGCTGTTCAGTCTTGCCATCATCAATAGGGTCCTCCTCGCACGCAGGGCAGAGAGTCAACACTCCCAGCGACAATGCCAATATCCAAAAAATTCTTTTCATACCTTTATTATATATAAGCTATTTTAGCTGTACTCTAAAATTTGAAATATCCTACAATCGGGTTGTGATCCGAGAGATAGGGCACACCGTAATGCTCCTTATCGTTTACGATAGTCTTGTAACCGAGGATCTTACAGCGACGATAGAAGATGTGGTCGATCCACAAATCGCGGCCTGCGCCCCAATCGTTATATGATGCGAGGGCGTCGCTAACGGCAGCTGTCGAGCGTGCATCCTGCATCCAACCACGAATCGGAGCAAGCGCCTCGTGCTCAACGGTTGTGTTGAAATCGCCACAGACAATCACGGGCTTCTTCTCGCCGGCGATCTTCTGCATATACTCCGTAATCATCACAGCCTCGTGACGGCGAGCGTTCGAGCCAATGTGGTCAAAGTGGGTATCGAAGAAGTAGAACTCCTTACCCGTCTTCTTATCGCGGAACAGACCCCATACGGTCACACGGCGACACATTGCGTCCCAACCGTGCGAAGGAACTTCGGGGGTTTCGCTGAGCCAGAAGAAGCCGCTGTTGAGCAGCGCGTAGCGCGACTTGCGATACATAATCATCAGATGCTCGCCACCTGCGGGCTTCTTGACGATATCGGTCGTAGCGTCACGACCTGCGTCCAGCGTTGCGTATTCGTTCTGGAAATTGACCTTCAGATAATCCACCTGCGGACGGTGGGGCTCCTGCAGACCGATAATGTCGGGCATCTCCTCGCGGATCATCTTCGCGACAGCCTCTTTGCGGTTGAGCCAACCGTTATCGCCATCGGCGCCGGGCTTGTAGTAGCGGATGTTGAACGACATAAGTTTCAGATCGGCCTTTGCCTCGACCTGAGCCAACGCCTCTGCATCGACCTTGGCAGCGGGAGTCTGTGCCGAGAGTGCCGAGATTGCGAAAGTGGCGATAGCTAAGAGTGTGATTTTCAGAGTCTTCATAGTTTTAGTCAGTTTTTTAAGTAATAA
>JAGBVQ010000045.1 GCA_017630245.1 Alistipes sp.
CCATACCGATACGCTCACCGATGAGTGCGTGACGGCGTTTGGTATATATCACGGTACGCTGCTTGTTCATAACGTCATCATATTCGAGCAGACGCTTACGGATACCGAAGTTATTCTCCTCGACCTTCTTCTGGGCACGCTCGATGGCGTTGCTCATCATCTTGGCCTGGATAACCTCGCCCTCTTGGATACCCATACGGTCCATCATCGCAGAGATACGCTCCGAGCCAAACAGACGCAACAGATCATCCTCCAACGATACGAAGAACTGCGACGAACCGGGATCACCCTGACGGCCGGCACGACCACGCAACTGACGGTCTACACGACGGCTCTCGTGGCGCTCGGTACCAATGATTGCCAAACCTCCTGCAGCCTTGACCTCGGGCGAGAGCTTGATATCGGTACCACGACCCGCCATATTGGTTGCGATGGTTACCTGACCACCACGACCTGCCTCGGCTACGATCTGAGCCTCGAGCTGGTGCTGCTTAGCATTGAGGACATTATGCTTGATGCCGCGCAACTTAAGCATACGGCTCAAAGTCTCTGAAATCTCGACCGAAGTAGTACCCACGAGTACGGGACGACCCTGCTCAACCAGGCGACCAACCTCGGCAATCACGGCGTTATACTTCTCGCGCTTGGTCTTGTAGACCAGATCCTCACGGTCGTCACGAATTACGGGACGGTTAGTCGGGATTACAACCACATCCAACTTGTAGATGCTCCAGAACTCTGATGCCTCGGTCTCGGCAGTACCGGTCATACCGCCCAACTTGTGGTACATACGGAAGTAGTTCTGCAGGGTGATGGTCGCAAAGGTCTGCGTTGCAGCCTCGACCTTAACACGCTCCTTTGCCTCGATAGCCTGGTGCAGACCATCCGAGTAACGACGACCATCGAGAATACGACCTGTCTGCTCATCGACGATCTTAACCTTGTTATCCATTACAACATACTCTACATCCTTCTCGAACATAGCGTATGCCTTCAGCAGCTGATTTACGGTGTGGACACGCTCCGACTTGATTGCGTAGTCATTTACTACTGCATCGCGGCGCTGTGCCTGCTCCTCGGGAGTAAGGCCGGCCTTCTCGATCTCGGCAACCTCCGAGCCAATGTCGGGCAGCACGAAGAATCCCTCCTCGCCAAAGTAGTTCGAGAGCACCTCGTGACCCTTATCGGTAAGCTCAATCGAGTTGATCTTCTCGTCGATAACGAAGAAGAGCTCGTCGGTAATCTCGTGCATACGACGGTTGTTGTCCTGCATATAGATATTCTCGGTCTTCTGCAGCTGGGTCTTCACACCCTGCTCCGAGAGGAACTTAATCAGAGGCTTATACTTGGGCAGACCCTTGTGAGCACGCAGAAGAAGGATACCGCCTTCGTCTGACTTACCCTCAGCGATAAGCTTGCGAGCCTCGGCCAGAAGATTGGTAACGAAGTTCTTCTGCAGACTGTAGAGGTTCTCGATTGCGGGGCGATACTGCTCGAACATCTGATCCTCTCCCTTGGGTACGGGACCTGAGATGATAAGCGGAGTACGCGCATCGTCGATCAATACCGAGTCGACCTCATCGACAATTGCGAAGTGGTGCTTGCGCTGTACCAAGTCCGACGGCGAAGAGGCCATATTGTCGCGCAGGTAGTCGAAGCCATACTCGTTGTTTGTACCGAAGGTAATGTCGGCCATATATGCCTTGCGGCGAGCCTCCGAGTTGGGTTGGTGCTTGTCGATGCAATCAACCGAGAGTCCGTGGAACTCATACATCGGGCCCATCCATTCCGAGTCACGACGTGCGAGGTAGTCGTTGACGGTAACCATATGAACACCCTTGCGTGCCAACGCATTGAGGAATACCGGCAAGGTAGCCACGAGGGTCTTACCCTCACCTGTTGCCATCTCGGCGATCTTACCCTTATGGAGTACAACACCACCAAAGAGCTGAACATCGTAGTGGACCATATCCCACTTTACGTCGTTGCCGCCTGCAGTCCAATGTGTTGCATAGATAGCCTTGTCGCCCTCGATAGTTACAAAATCCTTCTCGGCAGCCAGGTTGCGGTCGAAATCGTTAGCTGTAACCACAACGGTATCGTTCTCGGCAAAACGGCGAGCGGTATCTTTCATAATAGCGAAAGCTTCGGGCAGAATCTCGTCAAGTTTCTGCTCGATCTTCTCGTCTATGCGCTTTACCGTCTGGTCGATATCCTTCGAGATCTTCTCCTTCTCGTCGAGCGAGGTGGTGTCGAGCTCGAGTTTAGCCTTCTGCTCAACGATATGCGCCTCATCCGAAGCGATAAAGTCTGCAATCTGCTTCATCAAATCGGCACTATGCGCACGCAATTCGTCATTCGTCAGAGCCGAGATTGTGGGGTATATCTGCTTGATTTTATTAACGTAAGGCTCAATCTGCTTACGATCCTTGTCGGCCTTTGAGCCGAAGATGAGTTTAATTAAACTTGTTAATATATCCATATTCTCTGTATTTTGCTGATTTATAATCCTTCAAAGGTAGTGATTTTATTCGATTTTACAAGCGACTTTTGACGCTTTTTATAATTCTTCGACCAATTGGGCACTCTTCGCATCGTTTCTGCTTGCAATAACAATCTCCAAGCTGGATGAGAGCCTGTGTCTCAAAGGCATTTGTCGGGCGAACACCATAGACTGCCCAGCGATTCACTTTCGAGTTTGACTCGGCAGGCGTGTTCTCCAGAAGCGAGAGAGCTCGCTCGTGCAACTCCTCGCTACCGATGTAGTATCCGTAGGCGAATTGTATCTGTGCTATGACGTTAATACCTAAAATGTTAGCCTTTGAGTATCCGATGCGCTTAACGCTGTCGGGCGAGATGTGCGTAGGTGTAAAGTGGTTTGTCCAATACTCCGAGGCACCAATGCCGAATAGCTTCGCCACATCCTTCGGGTTGCGGCATTTAAGCAACGTGTCCAGTACAAAATCGTGTTGCGAGAGGAACGCTGCCGCCTGCGCCATTCTTAGGACAGGATGGTTGTGAGGATAGATCCGTCGAGTGACCCACTCCTCGGGCTGCATCTTCTCGATATTGTGCTTGTGCGCAAGGTAGGCAAAGTCGCTCTTGAGTTGAGAGGTGTAGTCATCGTCCGGATAGCAATCCAGCAGACCCGACGCTCCGATAAGCAGCGCCTCCAATGTGGGTAGTGAATTTTGATAGCGAAGAATCAATCCGTAGTTTACCTTTGAGGCCAGTCGCTCAAAGGCACCGCTGTTGTTAGGTGCACCCAAAAAACGCAGTAGGGTGGTATAGAAGGTCTGATTCCAATTCTCGTATGAGGCAGCGTAAGTTCGGGCAATATCCTCGTGCTTGCGGCGGAGTCGCTCGAAGCTTAGTTTTGTGTAGATCTCAATCTGCTCCAGGCTTGAGAGG
>JAGBVQ010000046.1 GCA_017630245.1 Alistipes sp.
CCCCAGTATCAATTCGTTTAGGCTCTATAAACCACCTGGCAGAGAGGTGCGGTGCAATAGTTGTTCCCGCCGATGCCACATCGGTGGAGGAACTCGAAGTTTTGGTCGACAAGGCTCTCGAATACTTCGGAGGGAAAATCGACTTCGTGCTGCACTCGGTGGGTATGTCGCCAAATGTGCGCAAAAATATCCCATACGAGGTGAGCAACTACGCAAATATGATGAAGACGATGGATATTTCGGCTATCTCGTTCCATAAACTCTTGCAAGTGCTCTACACCAAGAATGCAATGGCGGAATATGGCTCGGTGGTGGCGCTATCCTATCTCGCAGCGCAACGCACAGTGGAGGGATACAACGATATGGCCGATGCAAAGGCGATGTTGGAGAGTATCGCTCGCTCGTTTGGTGCAATCTACGGGCGCAAGCACAAGGTGCGTGTAAACACCGTTTCGCAGTCGCCAACAATGACCACCGCAGGGCAAGGTATTGCAGGTTTGGACAAACTCTTTGCGATGGCTGATGACCTCTCGCCACTCGGCAATGCCTCGGCAGATGACTGCGCAGATTATATCGTAACACTCTTCTCGGATCTCACCCGCAAGGTTACAATGCAGAACCTCTACCACGATGGCGGATATTCGCAAATGGCTATCACACCGTCGGTTTTGGAGGCTTACGGCAAAGGTCGGGAATAACCTCTACAACCATCGCATACAATAGAGAAATAACCGTTTGTTTCACGGGACATCGCTCTTACGATGGTAGTCGCAACACCGAATTGGAGTCTGCGATTAGGAGTCTGTATGCCGAAGGGTATCGCACTTTTCTGTGCGGAATGGCGCAGGGCTTCGACATCGAGGCCGCAGAGGTCGCTTTGGCTCTACGAAGCGAATTGGCGGGGTTGCGAGTTGTTGCTATTGTGCCGTTTGAAGGTATGCAGAAGGGATTTTCGGAGGCGTGGCGCAGGCGCTTCGAACGCATCGTGCAGGAGGCTGACGAGGTGATAACACTTGCAACGAAATACTCGGTGGAGGTCTACGCCCTGCGCAACAACTACCTCGTGGATAACTCCTCGGCAGTCGTAGCCTACTTCGACGGCTCGAAGGGCGGCACAGCCTACACAGTACGCCGAGCAGTCAAGAGTTTGTCGCTCGTTGTAAACATCTACAACAATCCGCAACAAAAGTTAGACTTTTGCATTGGAAAGTGAGAAAATAATTGTATCTTTGGGCAAAATTTAGACACTTTTAATTCAAACAAATAATAAACACTATGAAAGAAGCTATTGCAATTCTTACAGGTGGCGGTCCTGCACCAGGTATGAATACCGTTGTAGGTAGCGTTGCCAAGACTTTCCTTGCAAAAGGTTATCGTGTTATCGGTTTGCACCACGGTTATTCAGGTTTGTTCAACCCAAATCCACGCCACGAGGACTTGGATTTCTTCAAGGCTGACTTTATCTTCAACCAGGGTGGTTCGTACCTCACTATGAGCCGTTTCAAGCCAACCGACGCAGATTTCGAGAACAACTTCAACCTTTCGTTCTTCACCGAGAACAACATTAAGTTGCTCGTAACCGTTGGTGGTGATGATACCGCTTCGACTGCTAACCGCATCGCTAAGTTCTTGGAGGCTAAGCAGTACCCTATCGCTAACATCCATGTTCCAAAGACTATCGACAACGACCTTCCACTCCCTGCTGGTTCGCCAACTTTCGGTTACCAGTCGGCAAAGGAGGGTGGTACCGTTATCGGTCGTGCCGTTTACAACGACGCTCGCACCTCGGCTAACTGGTTTGTAGTTGCAGCAATGGGTCGTTCGGCTGGTCACCTCGCATTCGGTATCGGCTCGGCTTGCCACTATCCTATGATCGTTATCCCCGAGATGTTCAACAAGGCAGAGATCACCGTTGAGAAGATCGTAAACCTGGTTGTTTCATCGATCATCAAGCGCAAGATTATGGGTATTGAGTATGGTGTTGCAATGATCTCTGAGGGTGTATTCCACTCGCTCTCTGACGAGGAGATCCGTAACTCTGGTATCCACTTCACTTACGACGATCACGGTCACCCAGAGCTCGGTAAGGTTTCTAAGGCTAACATCTTCAACGAGTTGTTGGAGAACAAGCTCAAGGAGCTCAAGCTTAAGGTTAAGTCTCGTCCCGTAGAGATCGGTTACGAGGTACGTTGCCAGACTCCTATCGCATACGATTTGGTATACTGCTCGCAGCTGGGTATGGGTGTCTATAAGCTCTTCTCGGAGGGTAAGACCGGCTGTATGGTCTACATCTCGCAGGATGGCTTCGTTTCGCCCCTCTACCTGAAGGATTTGCAGGATCCCACTACAGGCAAGATTCCTCCCCGTTTGGTTAACATCGAGTCGGATAAGATCCAGCAGATCATCAACAACATTATGCACTATGTAACCCCCGCAGATTACGAGGCTGCAAAGGCTTATGTTGCTAACCCCGAGGAGTTCGACTTCCACAAGATTCTCAACTGGTAAGAGATGCTTTTATCGAAAAAAGCGGAGGATGAGTCAATCATCTTCCGTTTTTTTTGTTACCTTTGTAGGGATTGAAAAGACCAAAAACAGTATACCGCTATGAAAAAACTTATCTTCACTTTGGCAGCTGCAGCGGTGGCCCTGACCTCTTCGGCTCAGCACTACTACACCAATGCCAACAACCCCGAGATGCTGCACATCGGCACTCCGCGCACACAACAGCGCACCAATATCGTAATCCCTCAAATCAACGGCTACAACGTCTACAAGGCCGACCTTCACACCCACACGATCTACTCCGACGCACACGTTTCGATGACTGTACGCCTTGCCGAGGCGTGGCGTGATGGCCTGGATATCTATGCCGTAACCGAGCACGCCGAGTACCGCCCCCACGAGAAGGACTACATCAAGTGGCTGAAGGGTTATCTGCCCGAGGAGACCAAGGCCGAGAACTACAACATTGTCAGCAAAAAGGGCAACAAGAATGGTATCAGGGTAGACCTTAACCTGCCGTACCAGCTGGCTACGAAGAGTGCCGAGAAGTATGGCATCACCGTCATCCCCGGTATCGAGATCACTCGCAGTCCGAGCAAGGTCGGCCACTACAACGCCCTCTTTATCAAGGATGCGAACTCTATCTACGATGCCGACCCCGAGCAGGCTATCCGCAACGCCCGCGAGCAGGGAGCAATCGTTATGCACAACCACCCGGGTTGGACCCGCAAGAATCTGGATATGATCGCCTTTGAGCAGAGAGTCTACGACCAGGGCCTTATCGACGGCGTTGAGATTATGAACGGTACGGAGTTCTACCCGAAGGCTATCGACCGTGCAAAGCAGTATAACCTCTTTATGGCCTCAAACACCGACATCCACCACACCACAGCCGAGCTCTATGCCGCTAATGGCGAGTTGCGCGATATGACCTTTATCTTGGCGAAGGATTGCTCATTGGAGTCTATCCGTGAGGCTCTGGAGGCTAAGCGCACACTGGCATATTCGTTTGGCACAGTGGCAGGTGACGAGGAGTTGCTCCGCGCTCTCTTCCTCGCTTCGGTAAAGTTTACCCCCACTCAGTCGAACAAGGAGCGTTCATACATCCAGCTGGAGAATAACTCCTCTATCGACTTTATCATCCGTCAGGCAGAGGGTGCCAACACCGTGGTACTCAAGCGCCACTCTTCGATTCTGCTCCGTTGCGCCAAGGGCGAGGGCAAGCAGATAACTATCGAGAATCTCTGGTGCGGTGCCGACAAGAAGATTGTAATCGACATATCCTCATACCTTAAATAATATATGTAGCTATGAAACGAACAATCCTGACCCTCGTAGCCTCAATGGTGGCTCTGGCCTCTTCGGCTCAATACTATCAGAATAAGACCAACCCCGATATCCTCCACATCACCGAGCCTCGCACACAACAACGTGTAAACTTCGAGATCCCGCAGGTGAATGGCTACAATGTCTACAAGGCTGACCTGCACACCCACACAATCTTCTCGGATGGTCAGATGACTATGGACTACCGCATCCGTGAGGCGTGGATGGATGGACTCGACATCTATGCCGTGACCGAGCATATGGAGTATCGCCCTCACGAGGAGACCTTTATAAAGTGGATGAAGGGTTATATCCGCGAGGATGTAAAGGGGGCAAAAAACCACCGTATAAACTATTCAGAGGCTGATTCTGACGGTATTCAGGTGGATCTGAATCTGCCCTACGAGCAGGCCGTAAAGCTCGGTAAGCAGTTCAACGTCACCATCATCCCCGGTATTGAGGTAACCCGCACACCGGCAACCATCGGCCACTTCAACGCTCTCTTCATCAAGGATGCGAACAAGATCTACGATGCCGACCCCGAGAAGGCTATCCGCAATGCCCGCAAGCAGGGGGCTCTCATTATGCACAACCACCCGGGTTGGTCACGCACAAGCCTCGAGATGACCGACTTCGAGCAGAGAGTCTACGACAAGGGGCTTATCGACGGCGTAGAGATTATGAATGGCGTGGAATTCTACCCGAAGGCTATCGAGCGTGCAAAGCGCTATAACCTCTTTATGTCGTCAAATACCGACGTTCACCGCACATCGTATGAGGTCTACCAGATGAATGGTCACTACCGCAATATGACCCTTATTCTGGCTAAGGATCGCTCGCTGGAGTCTATCCGTGAGGCACTGGAGGCGAAGCGCACGTTGGCATTTTCGTTTGGTACGGTAGCAGGTGATGAGAAGCTGTTGCAGGATCTCTTCAATGCATCGGTCAAGGTTGTCTACTCGGCAGTGGAGAAGCCCGGCCGTATCTACCTTCAGTTCGAGAATAAGAGCTCTATCGACTTCCTGATTCGCTTTGGCGAGAGTGGCGATCTGGCCCGTCTGGAGGGTGGTAAGAGCATCTTCCTGCGCCACAAGGATGGCAACGACACCAACCTCATTGTCGAGAATATGTGGAGCGAGAAGGGTAGAACCGTAACCATCGACCTCAAGCCCTACCTCGAGGCTGCAAAGTAGAGAAAGGCCTTCGGCAGCCATTGGACATTGGCCATTAGCCATTAGCTATTAGCCTTTAGCTATTAGCTCCCTAAACTCCCTAAATTCCTTAAACTCCCTACTAATTACACTCAATTACACGATTACAGGTTACCACACCCCTGTAATCGTGTAATTGTGTAATAGTGTAACAGCCATTGGCCATTAGCTATTAGCCATTAGCTAAAAAATGGCAAAAAATAAAAAATAATAAAAATAGCCAATGGCCAAAAGCCAACGGCTAAAAGCAAATAATAAAAACAGCTAAGGGCCAATGGCTAATAGCTAATAGCTAATAGCAAAAAAAAGGATGCTTGGTTAAGCATCCTTTTTTACTACTCATACTGACCTGACTTCAGGCGCGTAACCTCATCCTTGGTAAGGAATCGCCAAGCACCACGCTTCAGATTCTTCTTCGTAAGACCCGCATAGTATACACGGTCGAGCTTTAAGACCGTATAGCCCAAGTGCTCGAAGATACGACGCACGATACGGTTGCGACCCGAGTGGATCTCGATACCGATCTCCTTCTTATTATCCTTAACGTATGAGATCTCATCAGCGTAAATCTCGCCATCCTCGAGGGTCACTCCCTCCGAGATCTGATCCATATCTGCACGAGTCAGAGGCTTATCGAGCGACACCTGGTAGATCTTCTTCTTCTGATATGAGGGGTGGGTCAGCTGGCGTGTCATATCGCCATCGTTGGTAAAGATGAGCAGACCGAGACTATTCTTATCGAGACGACCTACGGGGTAGACTCTCTCCGAGCAAGCATCC
>JAGBVQ010000047.1 GCA_017630245.1 Alistipes sp.
GCCGAGTTGGGTGTTCGTTTGGCACACATCGACGGTGGTGTTCCACAGCTCTGTATCGAGATTCCTGCTATCGACGAGACCTCTATCGGTGCGCTTATCTACTTCTTCGAGAAGGCGTGCGGTATCAGCGGTTATATGCTTGGCGTAAACCCCTTCAACCAGCCGGGTGTTGAAGCTTATAAGAAGAATATGTTTGCCCTTTTGGACAAGCCCGGATACGAGGAGGAGTCGAAGGCAATCAAGGCTCGCCTCTAATCCCCAGAGCGATTTAGTATAAAATATCGAAAAGCGTGCTCAAGTCGAGAGATTTGGGCACGCTTTTTTCTTGCTCTGCAGAAAAAGTTAAACGATGAAGAGTCGCAATATTGCAATAATGGTATTCTGCCTATTTGCCGGCACTGCTCTGTTAGTCACCATCTATACACGTTCAAAACTCGCGGGGCAAGCGCTTGAATCTGAGTGGAAATCGACAATCGAAGATCTCTGCGACAACTCCACCTCTGCCCATATCCAGAGCCTACGTTACACCTCTTACGCCACCCAAGCCGCCCGAGAGGATGACACTCTCAACGAGCAGCTATTTCGAGCCCTCGCATATTCGGAACTCATACACGAGCAGATGTGCGCCAAGGCAGCCGAGCTCTTCGGCGGCGAGTACACCTCACCCCACAGCGAAGCCGACATTTCGACCACCACAGAGGAGAATCTCAAGCGCAGCATCTCCTCTGCTCGCACACGCCACAACCTAACACAAGGAGAAGCCGCCTCCCGCGCCATCGAGAGCGGGAACCGTTACGTTGCTCGTATTCTTATTTGGATTGACGGCAGTAATCGCCGCCATATTGAACTTCTCGAACGCGCCGACAATGCAGGCTCGAAACCGGGTAAAGATGCGGGATATCTAGTCTGCCCGAAGTGTGGAAATATCTATCACACCGCAAGTTACGACATCTACTGTCCCTTCTGCCAAACCCACTATTCGGACTTTAAGCGATTTTAATCACTACAGCTCAACCAGCCGATTTCGAATGGCATAGACCACCAGACTCGCCGTATTTTTACAGCCCGTCTTTTCGAGAATATTTGCACGATGAGCATCAACCGTGCGCTTCGAGATAAAGAGTTCTTCGGCAATCTCCTGATTCGAAAGTCCTCGGCAAATCGCCAGCAGAATCTCAATCTCACGCGACGAGAGTTCTCCCGAAGAGAGCTCCGTACCACGCAATCTATTAGACATCGACGAGAGCAACCTCTGACTAAAGTAATCCCCTCCGGCAGCCACCGTATCTATCGCCTCGAAGACCTCCTCAATCGAAGAGTCCTTCAGCAGAAATCCCTTCGCTCCGGCCTCAACCATACGGGTATAATAACTCTCCTCGCCAAACATAGAGAGGGTCACAATTTTGAGATCGGGACATAGCGACAGTGCCTTACGCGTAGCCTCTTCGCCTCCCACATTTGGCATTGAGATATCCATAAATACCACATCAGCCTCTAAGGTCGGCAGCATATCCAGAAACTCGCCTCCATCACCCGCCTCGGCCACAACCTCGTAGCCTTCGCGCATCGAAATCAGCCCCTTCAGGCCGTTACGAAACAGCGCGTGATCATCAACAAGCACTATCTTTACACCCTTCATAATCCACTTTTTTTTAACGCATTACACCTCCAACATCCACCTTGACCGTGGCTCGCATACCCATACCCTTAACACCCGTAATTTCGAATGTTCCATTGAGCGAATTTACTCGCGAGGCGATATTCGACAGACCCATTCCGCAATCCGTCACCTCCCGCATATCGAAGCCCTGACCATTATCGGCATACTCGAGCAACAACTCCCCATCATCAAGCCTCAGAAGCATATTTATCGAGCTACACTTCGAGTGTTTTAGGGAGTTATTTATAAGCTCGCAAATCACGCGATAGACCACAATTTCGACATCGGCATCAAATCTCTCATTGCGCAAATTGGTCGTAAAACGCATCTTCACATCGTGAATCGCAACGCCCTTATCGATAAAGTTTTGCACGCCACGAGCCAAACCAAAATCACGCAACACTTGCGGCTGCATATTATTCGAAATCTCGCGCAAGGAGCGAATAGCCTCCTCGATAACGTGGGTTGTATTGGCCACAATCTGGTCGCGCTGCACATCATCACGCGCCGCCCCGAGCGCCGTCAGGGACATCTTTGCCGATGAGAGCAGCGGCCCCATTCCATCGTGCAGTTCCTTAGCAAATAGCGACTTAGACCGTTCCTCGGCGCGCAACACCGCAGTCAGCAGGCGTCTATTCATCAGCGCACGTTGTCGGTTGAGTCGGTCGATATATTTGAACATTCGATGCGCAAACATCACACCCACCGAGATACATATCGTCGAGAAGGCACTAATACCCACCAACACCTGTGGCGACACATCCACCTTGCCACTAAAGAAGCGCAGCTGCATAAAGATTACAACCGAGATAATAATCGAGCCGAGAATCAGCAGCACCCAAGTGATGTTATACTTGGTTTTGCGCACCAATCGGAACGCAAAAACAATCGCCACCACCTGCGCAATAAGCGACACGATCAGCACTGCCTCCAGCAAGTATCTCATAGCTGCTATCTCAAAAATTTGCTACTTCAGAGTCTGGCTGAGCACCTCCATCTTTGCATAGTCGGTCATATCGACCTGCACCGGAACTACCGTAACGTAGTTGTGAGCCAAACCCCACTCGTCGGTATCCTCCGCATCGGGCTCTGCATTGCAGAAACCTCCTGTAAGCCAGAAATATTGGCGATTGTGCGGATCCTGACGGCTGAAGAACTCCTCGCGCCAATAACCGCGAGTCTGACGGCACACCTTAACACCCTGAATCTCCTCTAACTGAACATCGGGAATATTCACATTAAGGCAGAGCGGAGTCGGCACATTACCCTCAAGGATCGAGCCTACAATCTGCTCGGCATAGTGCTTGGCAGCCGTAAAATCGGCATCTGCATCGTGAGATGTAATCGAGAAACCGATCGAGGGACAACCATAGAAACTACCCTCGATGGCCGCGCCCATCGTACCCGAATAGAGCACATTCACCGCAGCATTCGAGCCGTGGTTGATACCCGAAATCACAAGGTCGGGAATGCGATCCTCGAACATATAATCGAAGGCCATCTTTGCACAATCCACAGGCGTACCCGAGAGTGCGTAAACCTCAACACCCTCCTCATCGCGCACCTTCTTCATATAGAGCGGATTATACATAGTTATAGCCTGACTCATACCACTTTGCGTACGCTCGGGAGCCACGGCCACTACACGTCCAAACTTACGAGCCACCTCTATTGCGGCAGCAAAACCCTTCGACTGATAACCATCGTCGTTGGTCACAAAAATCAACTTTTCCGTATTCATACGGACAAAAATAGTAAAAATTCAAAATTCAAAATTCAAGATTCAAAATTAATTTTCGTACCTTTGTATAGTGATATTAAGATAGAGTATCTATGAGTAACGGCAAGTACAGACTAAAAGAGGTCATAACACTTCGCGACGAGCGCGAGTGGCTCGACCTCCCCAAGCGGATATATAAGGAGTATCCGCAGTGGGTCTGTCCCCTTGACGACGATATCCGCAAGGTCTTCGACAAGAGCCGTAACGAACTCTTTACCAATGGCAAGGCTATCCGCTGGATTGCACTCGATGAGCAGGGCTCGATCGTAGGTCGCATCGCAGCATTCTACGACAAGGAGCACGCCTACAGCTACGAGCAACCTACGGGTGGTTGCGGTTTCTTTGAGGCCATTGATGACCAAGAGCTAGCCGATACGCTCTTCGATGCGGCTCGTGAGTGGCTCGCCGCACGCGGAATGGAGGCTATGGATGGCCCCGTAAATTTCGGTTCGCGCGACTCGTGGTGGGGTCTTTTGGTCGAGGGATACGAATTCGAACCTCTCTACGGCAACCCCTACAATCCGCCCTACTACAAGGCTCTGTTCGAGAACTACGGATTCCAAAACTACTTTAACCAGAATTCGTACGTTTGGCGTGTGTACGAGGATAATCTGAGCGAGATCGCACTCGAGAAGGCTCACCGTCTGCTCGCGAATCCGAGCTACCACATCGAGCGAATCAATATGCACAACCTCGAGGGCGAGGCCGAGAATTTCCGCCAGATATACAACAAGGCCTGGTCGCTCTTTACGGGTGTTAAACCTATGGAGCGAGAGGAGGCGCAGTCGATGTTGCAGAAGATCAGGCCAATCATCGATCCCAACCTTATCTACTTTGCCTACCACGAGCAGGAGCCTATCGGATTCTTCATTATGGTTCCTGATCTAAACAGCATAATCGGCCGATTCAGGGGCAAGTTCGGCATAATCAACCAGCTGCGATTGCTTTGGAATCTGAAGGTTAGCCGTTCGTGCGACCGTGTCTTCGGAATCATCTTCGGCATCACGCCCGACTACCACGGCAAGGGAGTCGAGTCGGCCATTATGACCCACATTCTCGAGACGTACGTTCGCTCGAAGCGCAACCGCTACAAGAGTTTCGAATTTGCGTGGATCGGAGATTTTAACCCTGTAATGAATAGAATGATAGAGCGTTACGTCTGCGCCAAGCGCCACAAGATGCACACCACCTATCGCTACCTATTCGACCGCACCAAGGAGTTTACCCGCTGCCCAAAATTGGGCCTAAAACGAAGAGATTAAGCTAAAAACCTAAAAACTGATATTATGAAACGACTATTTTTTATCGCAGCAATGCTGCTCACAGTTTTCTCGTTTGCATCTTGCGACAAAGATAATTTCGGCTACGAGAAACAGATAGAGTTCACCGCCGAGGGCGGCACAAAGACAGTTACCGGTACAGAGTCAATTTACGAACTCTCGATTGCCAACTACAATGGTGAAGAGGAGTGGGACGACGATGAGTTGGATGACAACGAGTCGGTAATGACCGTGCATTTCGATTGGCTCTCGGCCGTAGCGACACGCCACACCAAGACCATCGTCATCACCGCCGAGCCCAACAAGACCGGCAAGCGCCGCGTGCTCTACATCTACGGAGAGGTGCGTGACCGCTCGTCTTGCATCAAGGTAATTCAGGATAAGTAAAAAGTGTAAAATTAAAAATCATAACATTATGAAAACAACAGCATTTACCAAATACCATATCGCAAACGGCGCCAAGATGGCAGAGTTTGCGGGTTACAATATGCCCATCGAGTTCTCGGGCATCAACGATGAGCACGCAACCGTTCGTGAGAAGGCCGGCGTATTCGATGTAAGCCACATGGGCGAGATCTGGGTTAAGGGCGAGAAGGCTCTCGACCTGTTGCAACACATCGCATCGAACGACGTATCGAAGCTCTTCGACGGCAAGGTGCAGTACGCCGCAATGCCCAACGGCAAGGGTGGCATCGTAGATGATATTCTGATCTACAAATTCAGCGACACGAAGTATATGCTCTGCGTGAATGCAGCCAACACCGACAAGGATTGGGCTCACATCTGCGCCGAGGGCGAGAAGTTCGGAATGAAGGCCGGCGTGGAGTTGGAGAATGCTTCAGACAACATCGCACAGTTGGCAGTTCAGGGTCCGTTGGCGATGAAGATCGTACAGAAGATGTGCGACGAGCCTATCGAGGATATGGTCTACTACACCTTCAAGCAGACCAAGTTGGCAGGATGTGATGTAATCCTCTCGGCTACGGGCTACACCGGCTCGGGTGGTTGCGAGATCTATATGTACAACTCAGATGCCGACACCATCTGGGAGGCCTTGTGGGCTGCAGGCGAGGAGTACGACCTGAAGAATATCGGTCTTGGCGCACGCGACACGCTCCGTCTGGAGAAGGGTTTCTGCCTCTATGGCAACGATATCGACGACACAACCTCTCCGCTCGAGGCGGGCCTGGGCTGGGTTACCAAATTTGTCGAGGGCAAGGATTTTATCGACCGCGACTTCCTCGCAAAACAGAAGGCCGAAGGCGTTGAGCGCAAGCTCGTTGGCTTCAAGATGATCGACCGAGGTATTCCGCGTCACGAGTACAAGATTGCAAACCTCGAGGGCGAGGAGATTGGCCACGTCACATCGGGTACGATGTCGCCTTCGCTGAAGGTGGGTATTGGCTTGGGCTATGTTAAGGCCGAGTATGCCGCTATAGGTACACAGATTGCCGTGATTATCCGCGACCGCCTGATTAAGGCTGAGGTTGTAAAGTATCCGTTCGTATAACCAAATAACATATATGGGATTTTTCGATTTATTCAAGAAAAAAGGATCAGCAGAGGAGCCGCAGCAGAGTGCGGAACAGGTGCAGCAGAGCCGCGAGGAGTTGAGTGCAGGTCTTGAGAAGACCAAGAGCGGATTCTTCTCGAAGTTGGCTCGCGCCGTGGCGGGTCGCACAACAGTCGATGCCGATGTTCTGGACGATCTGGAGGAGGTTCTCATCACCTCTGACGTGGGCGTTGAGACCACAGTTAAGATTATCGAGGCTATCGAGGAGAGAGTGGCTCGCGACAAGTATATGAACGCTTCGGAGCTGCAGACTATCCTGCGCGACGAGATTGCGCGACTGATGGAGGAGGCCGAGGGTTCAGACGAATCGTTCGGTCTGGAAGTCAAGGAGGGTGTACCCTACGTCTTGATGGTTGTGGGTGTCAATGGAGCCGGCAAGACCACCACGATAGGCAAGCTCGCAGCTCAGCTCACCAAGGCGGGCAAGAAGGTCTATATCGGCGCAGCCGACACCTTCCGTGCAGCGGCTATTGATCAGCTGGCCGTATGGACCGAGAGAGCAGGTGCTACGATGATCCGCCAGGAGATGGGTAGTGACCCCGCATCGGTAGCATTCGACACACTCAAGTCGGCCGTAGCGAATGGTGCCGACGTAGTCTTGATCGACACCGCAGGTCGTCTGCACAACAAGGTCGGCCTGATGAACGAGCTTACCAAGATCCGCAACGTAATGGCAAAGGTCATCCCCGATGCTCCGCACGAAGTGATGCTCGTACTCGATGGCTCGACCGGCCAAAATGCCTTTGAGCAGGCAAAGCAGTTCACGCAGGCTACAGCAGTCACATCACTCACAATCACTAAGTTGGACGGAACAGCCAAGGGCGGTGTGGTTATCGGCATAAGTGACCGATTCCATATCCCCGTACGCTACATCGGCATTGGTGAGGGCATCGACCAGCTGCGTCGTTTCGACCGCGTGGAGTTTGTAAATGCACTTTTTGACACAGATGAAAAAAATTAACATCATAACCCTCGGTTGCGCAAAGAATCGTGTCGATTCCGAGCACCTGGCAGCACAGTTGGCCGCTTCGGGTTGGGAGATCGTATACGATAGCGACCGCACCGATGCAAAGACAATTGTAATCAACACCTGCGGTTTCATTGGCGATGCCAAGGCCGAGAGTATCGAGACCATTCTGAACGCCGTAGCGGCGAAGGAGGCGGGCAAGATCGAGCACCTCTTCGTTATGGGATGTCTCTCGGAGCGCTATGCCGATGAGTTGCGCGAGGAGATTCCCGAGGTGGATCAATACTTCGGAGTCAAGAACTTTGAGGAGGTAGCTGCGGCCCTCGGTGTCGAGCACTGCAAAGCCGTCGAGACCCAGCGCGAACTCTCCACACCGAAGCACTACGCCTACCTTAAGATTGCCGAGGGATGTAATTGGAAGTGTGGCTACTGCGCCATCCCACTCATCCGTGGCCCGCACGTTTCAGTACCTATGGAGGTGCTGGAAGAGGAGGCTCGCAACCTGGCAAAGAACGGCGTTAAGGAGCTGATAGTTATTGCTCAAGATACCACATACTACGGCATTGACCTCTACGGCAAGCGCTGTCTGGCAGAGTTACTCGAAAGACTCTGCCGCATCGAGGAAATCGAGTGGATTAGACTCCACTACGCCTACCCCACAGCCTTCCCCGAGGAGGTTATCGAGGTAATGGCACGCGAGCCGAAGATTTGCAAATATCTCGACATTCCGTTCCAACACATCTCGGACAACCAACTCTCGGCAATGAAGCGTCGACACACTAAGGCAGAGGCTTACGCTCTGATCGAGCGACTACGCAACAAAATGCCCAATATGGCACTGCGCACCACCCTTTTGGTTGGCTACCCCGGAGAGACCGAGGAGGATTTCGAGGAGTTGAAGGAGTTTGTGCGCAACGTACGCTTTGACCGACTCGGTGTATTCCCCTACTCGGAGGAGGAGGGCACCTACTCGGCCGAAAAACTCAGCGACAATGTGCCCGAGCAGGTAAAAGGTCGCCGTATGGAGGAGATTATGCAGCTCCAGAGCGACATCTCATTGCAGCTCAACGAGGCTCGTGTAGGCAACATCGAGCGTGTTATTATCGACTCTCGCCAGGGCGACTACTATGTTGGTCGTTCGCAGTTCGACTCACCCGAGGTGGACGAGGAGATCCTGATTCCCGTCGGCCAAAAGCGCCTTATCCGTGGTCGCTTCTACAACGTTAGAATCACCGCAGCCGAGAACTACGACCTCTACGGAGAGGTACTTTAGTAGCTCTCAAAGGCTTAAAAACTGAAAATATACGGTTCCGAGCGAGAAAAAATCGTCAGAACCGTAATTTTTTAATATTTTTTAACTATCTTTGGGTGTTGTATTGTTTTTATGCAAGGAAATGGCACAAAAAGAGGTTATCGAAAAGTTGGCAGAACAGGTAAGAATCCTTATCGAGGATCATCGCCTAAAGTCGGAGCAGTGTGACCGACTCGCTGCCGAGTGCAAGAGCCTCAAGGAGGAGAACCGTTCTCTTCAGGAGCGTGTCAAGCAGCTCGACTCGGAGGTTGCAAATCTGCAACTCGGAGAGGGCCTTGCCGGAGATGATCGCAACACAGCGAAGGCTCGTGCACGTGTCAATCGCCTGATGCGGGAGGTGGACAACTGCATAGCTATCGTTAAACAGCTGAAGTAGAAGAATGGCAGGTAAACAGAACATAACGCTCAAGATCAGTGGCAAGGATTACTCGATGGCAATAGACCCCTCGAAGGAGGAGGTATATCGTCTGGCTGAGCGTATGGTCAATGCCTATGCAGCCAAGTTTGAGCAGGCAGGCATCGAGGGCAGCTCGCGTCAGGATTTCCTTGCGCTGGCCGCACTCCAACTCGCCATATCGAACGTTGCAATGTCGCAGAGCCGTGAAGTCGGCAATGAAGACGTCAAGGCATTGAAGTCTGTGTGCGACCAGGTCGAGAGCTACTTGAGCAAGCAGAAGATTTAGGACCACGCAGGCGAAATAGAGCGAACAAGCAAAGACGGTTACGTCACAATATAATAAGGTATAGAGGGGGGGGTATTTTTTGAACGACGCCCACGCTATACGGCAACAACAAAGAAGAGAATAGTTCTTTACATATAGATAGAAATCTACCCGCATAGATTCCTTAAGCTTTGCGAAACTGAACACTTATTACATCGAGGCAACCTCGGCGTATCAAAATCAGGCCTTAACCTCTTCGGAGGTGTGTCTACGGGCACCGTTGGACGATTGCGAACTCTCGAAGCCCTCATACTTGACTTATCGGCAGATTCGTCAAACAAGAAAAGGAATCCGTGCGGTTTTTTATTTTGTAACATTTAATAAACAGATAAAAACCTTAAACAATATTTTGTAACGAAATGGCACTATCAATCATTATCGGAATTGCCGTGATCGTTTCAGCCATAACCGGTTTGGCAACCTACTTTGGCGTTAAGGCTCGCTCGAAGGCGATCCTGCGCAAGGCCGAGGCCGAGGGCGAGATGATCAAGAAGGAGAAACTTCTCCAGGCAAAAGAAAAGTTCATACAGTTGAAGAGCGAGCACGACCGTCAGGTTAACGAACGCAACCAACGTGCGGCACAGGCAGAGCAGCGCGCAAAGCAGATTGAGAACAATCTGCAGCACCAGCAGCGCGATCTGGAGAACAAATGCCGCGAAAACGATCGTCTCAAGGAGCAGCTCGAGGCTCAGATCCAGATCGTCGAGCACAAGAAGGAGGAGATCAACCAGAAGATGAAGGAGCAGAATGTTCGTCTGGAGCAGATCTCGGGAATGAGCTCGGAGGAGGCAAAAAACATCCTTATCGAGAATATGAAGGCTGAGGCTAAGGCTGATGCCGCATCATACATCAACGAGACTATCGAGGAGGCTAAGCTCACCGCAACCAAGGAGGCAAAGCGTATCATCGTTGCCTCGATTCAGAGAGTAGCCACCGAGACTGCTATCGAGAATGCCGTAACGGTATTCCACATCGACAGCGACGAGGTCAAGGGTCGCATCATCGGCCGTGAGGGTCGTAACATCCGCGCTCTGGAGGCAGCTACAGGTATCGAGATCATCGTAGACGACACACCCGAGGCAATCATCCTCAGCGGCTTCGATCCTGTTCGTCGTGAGATTGCACGCCTGGCTCTGCACCAGCTCGTAACCGATGGCCGTATCCACCCTGCACGCATCGAGGAGGTTGTGGCTAAGGTTAAGAAGCAGATCGAGGAGGAGATCGTCGAGGTCGGCAAGCGTACAACTATCGACTTGGGTATTCACGGTCTGCACCCCGAGCTTATCCGCCTTATCGGTAAGATGAAATACCGTTCGTCGTATGGACAGAATCTGCTCCAGCACGCACGCGAGACCGCAAACCTTGCCGGCATTATGGCTGCGGAGCTGGGTCTTAATCCCAAGACTGCACGCCGTGCAGGTCTGCTTCACGATATCGGCAAGGTACCCGATGACGAGCCCGAATTGCCACACGCAATTATCGGTATGAAGCTCGCCGAGAAGTTCAAGGAGAAGGCTGATGTATGCAACGCTATCGGTGCTCACCACGATGAGACCGAGATGACTTCGCTCATCGCTCCGATCATTCAGGTCTGCGATGCTATCTCGGGTGCACGTCCCGGTGCTCGCCGTGAGGTTGTAGAGTCGTATATCAAGCGTCTGAAGGAGATGGAGGGCATCGCACTCTCATACCCCGGCGTTGTTAAGACTTATGCAATCCAGGCTGGTCGCGAGCTGCGCGTAATCGTCGGTGCAGACAAACTCTCGGATGCCGAGTCGGAGAGCCTCTCGCACGATATTGCAAAGAAGATTCAGGACGAGATGACCTACCCGGGTCAGGTGAAGATCACCGTAATCCGCGAGACTCGCGCTGTATCTTACGCAAAATAACGGAGAGTTATTATAAAAGTAAAAAGGCTGTTGCAATCCCGCAACAGCCTTTTGATTTAACCTCTTTCATTAGATCCTCTCGTAGATCTCTATTGTGAAGGGGTATTCATACTTTTCGCCACGCTCAAAGCGTTCGCTCTCCATAAGACTCCATTCGCTCTCATTCCACTTCGGGAAGGAGGTATCGCCCTCGTAGGCGTGGTGTACTCGTGTAAGATAGAAGCGATCTGCCAAAGGCAAAGCCTCCGCATATATCTGCGCACCACCGATAACAAAGACCTCCTCCTCGGGCGAGAAGAGCGAGAGAGCCTCCTCCAGAGAGTGCACAACCTTGCACCCCTCAATCTCGAGATTCTGGCGCGTAATAACCACATTAGTACGATTAGGCAGCGGACGACCCAGCGAATCGAAAGTCTTGCGACCCATAATTACGGGATGACCCGAAGTTACACGCTTGAAGTTGCGCAGATCCTCCGAAATATGCCACAGCAGCGTATTCTTATCGCCAATTACGCCATTCTCGGCTACGGCCACGATAACACTTACCATATCTACAACTAAGATTTAGAACGACATCGGAGCCTTAATCGTAGGATGCGGATCGTATCCCTCAAGGGTAAAGTCCTCGTATCTAAAGTCGAATACCGACTTAACTTCGGGATTAAGATGCATCGTAGGCAGCGAACGGGGCTCACGCGAAAGCTGCTCATCGACCTGCTCCAGGTGGTTAAGATAGAGGTGTGTATCGCCCAACGTGTGGACAAACTCACCCGCCTTCAGGCCACACACCTGCGCAATCATCATCGTCAGCAGTGCGTACGATGCGATATTGAACGGCACGCCAAGGAATGTGTCGGCACTACGCTGGTAGAGCTGGCACGAAAGGCGACCATCCGCCACATAGAATTGAAACAGAACGTGACACGGCGGCAGAGCCATATCCTCAACCTCAGCGACATTCCACGCCGAGACGATCATTCGACGCGAGTCGGGATTCTTCTTAATAGTCTCGATCACCTGAGCCACCTGATCCACAAACGAACCCTCCTCCGACTTATCCCAATGACGCCACTGGTAGCCGTAGACGTGGTTCAAATCACCAAAACGATACCCCTCAATCGGCGAGTCGATACCTGCAGCAGCGAGGAAATCCTCTCGGCTCACAGGCAGAACGCCGTGCTTGATACAGAGCTCGTTATAGTAACGATAAGCGTCATTATCCCAAATATGCACGCCATTCTCAACCAGATACTTAATATTAGTATCACCCGAAAGGAACCAAAGCAACTCGTGGATTACGCCCTTCAGAAAGACCTTCTTGGTTGTGAGCAGAGGGAAGCCTTCACTCAAATCGAATCGCATCTGGTGGCCGAAAACACTCTTTGTTCCCGTACCCGTGCGGTCACTCTTGACAACGCCTTCATCCTTAATTCTGCGAAGCAGATCGAGGTATTGTTTCATATATTGACTGTGTTAAAATTTCAAATCACAAAGTTTAATCTCGCCATCGGGGCTCATCACTCCATAGGCCGGACGATGCTCCCATTCGCTCAGGAAGAGCACACTCGTATGGTCACATTGACGCAGTTCCGATTTATGTGTGTGGCCAAAAACACAAATATCGATACCCTCTCGCGCAGATAACTCCTCAGCATAGCGACCAAGAGCATCGTTCACCGTTTCGGGAATCTCGCCACCGTGCGCTTTCCTTGACTTTCCGCTCCACCAATGGCCAAACTTCAGTGCCAAATCGGGATGAATCAACCACGAAAAGAGGACTCGAGCCACTCTCGAACGGAATAGTCCGTTCATCAACTTCAGCATCGGCATCCCTTCGATCATCATATTATCGCCGTGGGCCAGGAACAGACGTTGGCCTGCCACCTGCTCAATAATAGGCTTGGTATATACCTCTATGCCACACTCCTCGGTGAGGTAGTCTCGCACCCACATATCGTGGTTGCCGATCAGGAAAACAACCCTAATGCCACGCGAGGTGAGCTCCGCAAGTTTTGCCAGCGTGCGCACAAAGCCCTTAGGCACCACCCTGCGGTACTCATACCAGAAATCGAAGATATCACCCAGCAGATATATCGTCTCGGCATCCCCGGCAACAGAATCGAGCCACTCTACAAAGCGGCTCTCGACTCTGCGGGCGCACTCCTTATCTCCGGCGCCCAGGTGTATGTCCGATGCGAAATAGTACATATTACAACAGCACCAACTTATCGAGGAGAAGCTCCAGATCCTTTCCGTATACGTTCTTTGCCACGATATTACCATCGCGGTCGATCAAGAAGTTCGCAGGCAGGCTCTTTACGTTGTACATTCCCAGCACGGGTGAGTTCTCACCGCGCAGGTCACCAACCGAAATCCAAGGCAGCTTCTGCTCCTGAACGGTATTGATCCACACAGCCTTTGAGCTCTCGATGCCAACCTGATAAACCTCGAAGCCACGATCAGCAAAGCGCTCGTAGATCTCCTTCAAATCGGCATTCACATTATTCGTACGGCCCGAACTTGCCGACCAGAACGAGAGGAGCACAACCTTTCCCGCCAACGACGAGAGGCGCACATCTTCGCCATACATATCGGGTAACTCAAAATCGGGATATCCCACCTCCTTAATCTGCGACACAAGCGACTTGTGCGCCTCCATACGGGCGATGTCGGTACGCAGCGTAGGCAGGAAGGGTGACTCGGGATAACTCTCCTCGATAGCATCTGCCACCGTGCGGAAGTAGATAATATCATCACGATTGCTGAAGAGGAACTTCTCGTTCGGCAGGCGCTGATAGAGCGCATATATGGCAGCGATCTTATCCTTATGCTCAATGATGAAGCGCAACTGCTCGCGCTTAACCATACGATACTCGTGGGTATACTCCTGCATCAGAGTTCGCTTATCGAGCTCCGAGAAGTTACCACCCGAATACTTCTCGAGAATAACCGCCATATTGGCTACACCCTTAACATAGAAGTTATTGAACTCGCGCAGCAACTCCGACTCCTTAGAGCCTTCAACGGTATAGTTTCGAAGAGGCGAGCCTACCGTATTGACCGTAACACGCTCACCACCCTTAAGCAAGAGAGGGATTCGCTCACCGCTATAGACTATATTGTAGAGCATCGGGGTCTGAGCCACATCTCCAATCTCGAAACCATAGTCGCCGTTCGATGCAAGGGAAACCGAATCGATCAGCTTCGTCTCACCGCCCGACACCTTCTCGAGATAGACAACCTGACTACCAAGGCCCAACAGACGACCCGAGATCTTCACCGAGTTCGAGCTGCAAGAGCACATCAACACGCCCAACGCAATAATCAAAAGAGTTTTCTTCATATAGTTAATCTTGTTAATCCATAAAGTACAAATATACTCAATATCACCGAAAAAACGCAATATTTTGGCAACTAATTGTGCTTTACTGCATTTTTCTGCTGTCGCTGGCCGTGTCCTGCTCGGCTGAGAGACTTGCCCGCACGCGACTGCGCACCCTTCTTCGCTCCCTGTTTTGCACCATTGCGGCCACTTTGCTGACGTGCTGAAAAGGGTTGTTTATAATCATTTCGGAGATTATTGAGAGTCGCTTCATCTATCTCGATAGTATCTGCGGACATTCTCTTGATATCTTTTATGATAATCTCGTTATTGGGGTGCTCGTGGTTATATTCGAAGCTCTTGGCACGCATATAGTGAGCAACGTCATCCACCGCACGAAGCATCGAATCGGTGCGCTCCTTATCCTTTAGAGAGTTGATAATTCGGGCCACATACTTGCCGTAATGCTTATGTGAGATATAACTTTGAGGGTATTCCATACGTCGTGGAGTCACCGTCAAATCCTCTCGAGATGGGCGCGGATAGGGCGAATCGACATCCAGACGGAAGTCCGACATAATAAACATATGATCCCACAACTTATGCGTAAAGTCCGCAGTATCACGCAGTAACGGATTGATATTGCCCATAACGGCAATAACGGCCTTCGCCTGACGGGTACGCTCATCGCGGTCCTCAATCTCAAGCAAAGAGTTAACCATCTTCTGGATATGGCGACCATATTCAGGCAGATAGAGTTTTGGACGTGTGTAATTGTAATTCTTTTTCATAAAGTTTTCTTAAAAAATGCATCAAAAACGCCCTTGTATCACTACTCTGTTCGGCTGAACGGGAGAGCTAAAAAGACTCGCCTAATAGGCATTTTCGAGGTGCATCAAAGCGACATTTACCCACATCGGCACCGCTATCGAGAGTTGCATCTCTGGTCGGAAAGTCGCTAACTTTGATGCAAAAATAATAATTTTTATTTTAGTTGCAATATGACAAAGGTTTTAATTTTGGACCAATCAAAAAGTATGCGAAACACCCTACGCGAAAGGCTTGAGTTCGAGGGGTTCTCAACCGAGGCTGTCGACGACGAGATCACGGCCGCACAGATGTGCCGCAAGATTCCATTCGATGTTATCATCTCCGACAGTTCAATGCACGTTCCCGATGCAGGTATTCCCTTCATCATACTCTCGGCCGACAACAACATCGACTCCGCCGTAAAGGCACTGCGAAGTGGCGCCCACGACTTTCTGACCAAGCCGATAGATATGAATCGACTGCTTCACTCCCTGCGCACCACAGCCGAGGAGCCACGCACCGACTCTCGTACTAAGAGCACGCAACGCTCACGCAGACGCTCAGGTGCCTGCAATGTCGATCCGATAATCGGAAAATCGGAGGCTATAGAGCGCGTTCGCTCTCTTATCGACAAGGTAGCTCTCTCCGAGGCCCGAGTCCTCATCACCGGCGAAAACGGCACGGGTAAGGAGCTCGTAGCTCGCTGGCTCCACGAGAAGAGCAGCCGCTGCAATGCCCCCTTTGTCGAGGTCAACTGCGCTGCCATACCCTCGGAATTGATCGAGAGCGAACTCTTCGGCCACGAGAAGGGGGCCTTCACATCGGCCATTAAACAGCGCCACGGAAAGTTCGAGCAGGCCGATGGCGGCACTCTGTTTATGGATGAGATTGGCGATATGTCACTCTCGGCTCAGGCGAAGGTGCTTCGTGCTCTGCAGGAGAGTCGCATCAGCCGCGTAGGTAGCGACAAAGATATTGATGTCAATGTGCGCGTCATCGCCGCCACGAATAAGAATCTGCGTGAGGAGATTGCCAAAGGCAACTTCCGCGAAGATCTCTACCACCGCATCGGTGTTATTGTTATCAAAGTCCCTGCGCTGCGTGATCGAGCCGAAGATATCCCGCTGCTGGCCGAGTACTTTATTCGTAAGATTTGCGACGAGTATTCTTTGCCTCCGAAACGCATCTCGCGCGAGGCGATTGAGGCGCTTAAGAGGATGCCCTGGAGCGGAAATATCCGCGAACTGCGCAACGTAATCGAGCGGCTTATCGTTCTGAGCGGTGATGAGATAAGGGCTGAAGATATTAAACTGTACTGCTGATTTTCAGCACAAAAGCAAAGGCATCCTTCGGGATGCCTTTTTGTAGCTCCACCGCGACTCGAACGCGAATTTAAGGTTTAGGAAACCTTCGTTCTATCCCTTGAACTATAGAGCCATAGTATTTCACAAAAGAGCCTTCTCACTCGCTCATCTCTTGCATTAAGATAGGTCATACCTACGGCCGTAGAGAGCTTGCGATCTGCTCATTCGGAGTGCAAATATATAAAAAAATCAAAACAGTTTCTTATATTTGCGCCCTAACCCTAACGAAATTTGGGATAATAATGGCAAAGTTGAGAAAAAATAGAGTTTTTCGCCAACCCGCAGCGTGGGTCTCGGCCATTCCGATGGCTGTACTCGTTGCAATGCTGGCTTTGGTAATAAAGTGTTTCGGCAGCGATGCCATAATGGGCGGTAGTCAGGTGGCTCTGCTCTCGGCTGCATCGGTATGCGTGATGATTGCCATAGGTATCTACGGCTGTAGCTGGAGCCGTCTTGAGGAGGCTATCCTCGACAATATCCACACCTCCGCATCGAGCATAATCATCCTGTTGCTCATTGGAGCCATCGCCGGAACGTGGATGGTCAGCGGCGTCGTTCCTACGCTTATCTACTACGGACTCAAGGTTTTGCACCCTTCGATATTCTTGGTGGCGACCTGCGCAATATGCGCTCTGGTATCGCTCATTACGGGCAGTTCGTGGACCACTATCGCCACAATCGGAGTTGCGCTGATGGGTATCGGCCGTGCGCTCGGCTTTGCCGACGGATGGATTGCCGGAGCGATAATCTCGGGTGCATACTTCGGCGATAAAGTCTCGATGCTCTCGGACACTACCGTGCTGGCATCCTCGACCGCCAAGGTACCGATATTTACCCATATAAACTATATGATGCAGACCACGATCCCCTCGTTCGTAGTCGCTATCGTTGTCTTTGCGGTGGCGGGTCTGCTCTATCCTCATACTGATGCAAATCACGCTATTGCCGTTGCCGAGAGCATTAACAACACCTTCAACATCACGGCTTGGTTGCTCTTGGTGCCGCTATTTACGGGAGTGCTGATCGCCCGAAAACTGCCCGCCATTGTCACTCTTTTCCTCTCGTGCGTTATGGCGTGCGTGGCACTCGTGGTGGCCCAGCCAGCAATTCTTGCAGAGATTGCAGGCGTCGAGCACCTCGACTTTATGTCGGGATTCAAGGGGGTGCTGACCAGCTGCTATGGCGCTACGGCAATCGACACGGGTAGCGCCGAACTTAATGGACTTGTCGCAACGCGAGGAATGGCCGGTATGCTCGAGACTATATGGCTCATTGTCTGTGCGATGTGCTTCGGTGGCGTGATGACGGGCAGTGGAATGCTTGCCTCGATTACCGATATCTTCCTGCGATTGGTACGTCGTGCATCATCGGCCGTTGCTTCGACCGTGGGCGCGGGTCTATTCTTCAACGTCTGTACCGCCGACCAATACATTTCGATTATCCTTACAGGAAATCTCTTCCGCGATCTCTACAAGCAACGCGGATTTGAGCCACGACTGCTGAGCCGCTCGGTCGAGGACTCGGCTACGGTCTGCTCGGTGCTGGTGCCGTGGAACTCGTGCGGTATGACACAGGCAACGGTGCTTGGTGTTTCGACTTTCACCTATCTACCCTACTGCATCTTCAATCTGGTGAGCCCGCTGATGTCGATACTTATCACATCGCTTTTCTATAAGAAGAGCAAGAAAGAGGCGTAAACCGAATTTGTGACGAATACGAAACAGGGTGTCCGAGAGATTTCGGACACCCTGTTTTACTAGAAGTAGTCTGACTTGGAAATTGTATAACAAGAGCTATTTTGAAACTGCTCGCAGACCGAGAAACCGGAGCATACTAAACGTATGTGAGGATTTCGAGAACAAGGCAGGTGCCAAAAGAGCCTTGGAAGCCATACAACCTGGAAATTGTATAACAAGAGCTATTTTGAAACTGCTCGCAGACCGAGAAACCGGAGCATACTAAAACGTATGTGAGGATTTCGAGAACAAGGCAGGTGCCAAAAGAGCCTTGGAAGCCATACAACCTGGAAATTGTATAACAAGAGCTATTTTGAAACTGCTCGCAGA
>JAGBVQ010000048.1 GCA_017630245.1 Alistipes sp.
ATATCGTTTAACGAGCCCTTTGCGATCTTCTCGGCTGCGGTATCTTAGGGTTAGATAGTATCGGATATGGTCTGCACGTTGCTCTTGATCACCTCACCCAGCACCTGCTCCGATTCGGGTACGGCACTTGCTGCGGGTGTTGCGACTGCGATCTCAATCTGCGGCTTGACGTAGGGCTCAACGCTCTCCTCCTTGACAGGCTCGGGCTGTGTAGCCTCTGCGAGAGGTGCAACCTCCTCCACCATTGTCGGCTCCTCTGCCTGAATTGTAGAGTGCTCCTCGGTGGGAATTGTTGCAAGATCAACCTCCGTAAACTCATCCTCCTCCTCGAGAACTTCAATCGAAATATCGTCGGTTTGAGTGGGGACTACTGTCTGTGTGGGTATAGGTTTAACCTCCGCCTCCTTGGGCTCGGGTGTTGTAGGCTCGGGTGTAGGCTCTGTGGCTCTCTTCGAGATCACCATCTCGTTACGCGGCTCATCGTCATAGAGTGACATCATTCTTGTTCTGCGCGAGGGACGCGGTGCAAATAGCTCATCATCGCCAAAGAGCGAAGGCTGACCCATCGAAGGCTCGGGAGTTGGCTCCGCAACTGCGGGTTGCGGCTCGGGCTCGGATGTTGGCTCTACCTCTGCAACTGCGGGTTCGGGTGTTGTTTCGAGTTCAGGTTCTGTGGCCTCCTCTACAACGGGCTGCTCGGGCTCAGACTCAACTATCGGCTCAACTGCAGGCTGTGGCTCCACCCCCTCCTCGGCAACTTCAAGCTCTGCAACCTCCTCTACAACGGGCTCTGGCTCCAAGACATCCTCAGCAACCACTTCGGGCTGCTCGACAACCTCAGGCTCCTCAATTGCGGGAATATCCGTTTCAGGCGCAGGCTCCTCTTCAATCTCCTCCTCAATGGGCATCTCCACGCTTGTAGGCATTAAATCCTCAGGAATAAACCCTTCAAAGACATCATCCAGTGAGATAGCCACTCCGATAGGCATCTGCTCCGAGATAAGAGGTGCGGGCTCTTCGGTAGCTACACTCTGCTCCTCTTTTGCAGGAACGGACTCCTCTGCCGAGATAGTTTCGGGTTGCGGATCTGCGCCAAAACGTACATCCGAATAGAGTTCTCTCAACTTGCCGAGAACGATATCTCGTTCGATGGCATCAACGCCATTTTTGCTCCAATCTTCAACCAACTGCAACACCAGCTGAAGGTCGTTTTTTATCTTTGATAAATTCATATTTTTCGGATAAGTATATTCAACCTTCAAAATTAAGAAATAATTCACAAACCAACAACAAAAAAAGACCGCACAAACGGTCTTTTTTACTATTTTTTATAATTGGACTACTTCTGTCGGAAGTAAATCTGCATCGGAACACCCGAGAAGTCCCAATTCTCACGCATCTTATTCTCGAGGAATCGGCGATAAGGCTCGCGGATATACTGCGGCAGATTGACAAAGAATGCGAACTGCGGTGTGGGTGTCGGCAACTGCGTAACGTACTTGATACGAATGTACTTACCCTTGGTTGATGGCGGCGGAGTCTCCTCGATAATCGGGAGGATAAAGTCGTTAAGCTCCGAAGTCGGAATGCGACGACGACGCGACTCATAAACACGGATTGCGGTCTGCAATACATCCAAGATACGCTGCTTGTTGATTACCGATGTGAAGATGAGTGGAATGTCGCTAAACGGAGCGAGCTTCTTCTCGAGGAACTCTTTCCACTCCTTCATCGTGTTGTTGCTCTTCTCGATAAGGTCCCACTTATTGACTACGATAACACAACCCTTGCGGTTGCGAACAATCAGGTTGTGGATGTTAAAGTCTTGCTGCTCAAGGCCCTGCGATGCGTCAAGCATAAGGATGCAGACATCCGAATTCTCGATAGCACGGATCGAACGCATAACCGAGTAGAACTCCAAATCCTCGGTGACCTTACCCTTCTTTCGCATACCTGCCGTATCGACCAGGTAGAAATCCATGCCGTACTTGTTGTAGCGAGTGTGGATCGAATCGCGGGTAGTGCCGGCAATCGAGGTTACGATATTGCGCTCCTCACCAAGCAGAGCATTTGTAAGCGATGATTTGCCAACATTCGGACGGCCAACGATGGTGATGCGGGGCAGCTCCTCAGCATACTCAGCCTCGCAATCCTCGGGCAACAGGCTCAGGATCTTATCCATCAAGTCGCCCGTACCACTACCCGACATCGAGCTGATACAGTAGGGATCACCCAGACCGAGCGAGTAGAACTCGTGCGAGTTGTAGATCAAATCGTAATTATCGACCTTGTTGCAGACCAGCAGCACCTTCTTGTCGGTGCGGCGCAGAATATCTGCCATCATCATATCCAGATCGGTAATGCCTGTATTTACCTCGACCAGGAAGAGAATAACATCTGCCTCATCGATGGCGAGCATCACCTGACGACGAATATCATCCTCGAAGATATCCTCGCTATTGACGGTGTAACCACCGGTATCGATTACCGAAAATTCGCGACCATTCCAGTCGGTTTTGCCGTAGTGGCGGTCACGTGTCGTACCTGCCGTAGCATCGACAATTGCCTGACGCTGACCAACCAGGCGGTTAAACAGCGTACTTTTGCCCACATTGGGACGTCCTACTATCGCTACAAGACTCATAACTTCAAATTAAGTAAAATATTACCCCGCCGAATGTCGTTATCACAACGAGTTTTTAGCGGTTTATTAAAATAACGGCGCAAAGATACTCTATTTTTTTATAAATAAAAAACGTCAAAAGCGTAACTTTTATCCGAAAAATTAGTATCTTTGGAAATTCAATGCAATTATGAAGAGGATTTTACTACTAATATTAGCTGTTTTCGTGGTAACTCTGCCGCTTTCGGCTGCAAATCCCAAGAGCGATTTTACGCAGGGAAAGAGCTCGAAAGGAGGTCGTGTCGGCACGGAGTGGGGTCTGACTGGTGCTGTTTATCTTAATACAACGACTATCGACCCTGCTGTTAGCGGTATTAAACTAACTCCGAAATTAGGCTATGGTGCAGGTCTGCATATGGGTCTGAAGATCGGAAATTTCTTCGCTATCCAGCCCGAGGTGAACTATCAACGCGCTAATCTCTACGTCAAACTTGAGGATAAGAAACTCCTACCTACAAAAGTTACGACCAACACTGTGGATATCCCTGTGCTGCTCTCATTGCGTTTGGCTAACGTTGTGCGAATAAACGCCGGCCCCGTATTCACGGTGAAGAACGACTGCTTCTACGATCTGAAAAACAAGGATACGAAGGAGTATGAGCGATTTATGTTCGGACAGATACGTCCCACATTCGGATATAGTGCAGGTGTGGCGTTGGTGCTGCTGCGCAAATATATGGTTGACGTTAGATATATAGGATACTTCAAAACTCAGAAGCAGGAGTCCGGTAAGTTTAACGCATTGAACAACTTTAATGAAGTGGAGTTTGGTACGCAGACAAACTCTCTGGCAATCAAAATTGGATATATCTTCTAAAATAGTATATGATTGAAGCTACAAATAAAGAGATTGTAATTGATGGCGTTGATACACGCGAATTGTACGGCGTAAATGATGTCTATATCGAGCAGATAAAGGCTCTGCACCCGAAGCTTAAAATCATCGCTCGAGGCTCGACTTTGAAGGTGCTTGGAGCGAAGAGTGAGGTCGAGGATTTTGAGCGTAAAATGAGGGGTTTTATAGCCTACTATAATCGCTATGGCCACGTTTCTAAAGAGGTTATTGCTCAATCATTTGCGAGAGGTATCTCAAGTGAA
>JAGBVQ010000049.1 GCA_017630245.1 Alistipes sp.
AGCCTAAAACAAGCTCTTGTTATACAACTTCTACGTAAAAAAAAGGAGTGTCGCAATGTGCTCGTTGCGACACTCCTTTTTTTGAGATTGACCCTATCTCGATCCGATAAAGAGCAGAACCATTCCGATAATGATAAAGAGCAGATCGAGCGCCTTGGCTTTAAGGTTCTTCTCGTGGAAGAGCATTGCTCCGCAACTGAACGAAACCACCACCGAGCCTCGACGAATCATCGATACGACAGCAATCAGCGCTCCCTCCTTCGAGAGGGCTGTAAGGTAGGCCAGATCGGCACAGGTCAGAAATAGAGCGATAAAAGGAATCGCCCACGACCAATGGAAGGGCTTCTCTGTGCGCTTTGGCCACCATAGAATGCCGACCACTATAGACATCATAACCCATTGATAGAGAGTGTACCAACCCTGTACGAAGATCGGGTCGAGCGTGCGCATAACGTGCTTGTCGTAGAGTCCGCAGCAGGCTCCGACAATGGCTGCCGCTGCGATCGATAAGACCCAGATATTACGGCGGAAATCGACACCTTCGCTCTTACCTGCGCGACTAAGCAGGAAGATCGAGAAGAGAGCCAGCAATACGCCTCCCCACTGCCAGAGGTTGAGTTGTTCGCCGAAGATAAGCATTGCGCCCAGAAGTGTCAGCACGGGTCTTGTGGCGTTTATCGGGCCTACAATGGTGATTGGCAAATGCTTCATTCCCAAGTATCCGAAGATCCACGAAGTCAGCACCATAGCCGACTTTATTACCACCATTGCGTGCGAGCGCAGATCCCCTTGCGGAATCTCGAAAAAGGTGCCGTCAAACCACCCAAAGCCACCAACCGATGATATGATGAATGGTAGGAAAAAGAGGCTTGAGAATAGAGTGTTAAACCACAAAACGGGCATCACGGCATTGCCGACGAGCGCCCGTTTTTTTGCAACATCATAGAATCCCAGCAGTAGTGCCGAGAGGAAAGCTAACGCAACCCACATAGTGCGTTAGATCTCGTCGCTATAGACCGCCGAGGGGAGGTCGTGGAGGTTATAGCGCGAGGCCATCGACATGCCATAAGCACCTGCAGACTTGATGGTGAGCAGATCACCACGCTTGGTCTTGCGAAGACTTACATTCTCGTCGAATACGTCGGTCGATTCGCAGGCGGTGCCTACGACTGTATATTTGCTTCGTAGCTCCTCCTGCGAGGTGATGTTTTCGATATTGTGATAAGAGCCATACATCGCGGGACGTACCAGCTCGGTCATACTTGCATCAACGATTACAAGGCGACGGCCCGTAGCGGTCGTTTTGTTGAAGAGTACCTTGGTAATCAACTCGCCGCACTCGCCAACAATCGAACGACCGAACTCGAAGTGTACCTCTCTGTCGCCTACGCTAAGGTATTGATTAACAATCGAGAACAGTGATGCAAAGTTGGGGATCGGCTCATTCTCGGGAACGTCGTAGTTAATACCCAGGCCACCGCCAACATCAACGAATCTTAGGTTGAAACCCAGCGAGTCAAGGTTGGCAACAATAACATTGACCTTCTCGCACATATTCTCGAAGACGTGCAACTCACGAATCTGCGAGCCGATATGCAGATGCAGACCGATGATGTTGATATTTTCGAGCGCCTGAATGTCTGAAACACGCTCCAGAACCTCCTCATACGAGATTCCGAACTTACTGTCGGCCTGACCTGTGTCGATACAGTGGTTGGTCTTGGGGTCGATATCGGGGTTGATACGCAGTGCTACGTCGGTCTTGCAGCCCGCCTCCTTCGAGAGTTCATCCACGAGGAACAGCTCCTCGAGGCTCTCGCAGTTGATGGCCAGAATCTTCTGAGCGATAGCGTAGCGCAGCTCCTTGTCGCGCTTGCCAACGCCTGCGTAGACGATACCCTTTGGGTCGAATCCCATCTCGAGGGCTTTGCGTACCTCGTTGCCGCTGGCGCAGTCGATGCCCAAGCCATACTCACGGATAATGCCGAGGATGTGGTCGTCGTAGTTCGCTTTGATTGCGTAGTGAACCTTGTAGTTGTGCTTTGCCGATTCGTAAACAACGCTCTCAAGCGTGCGACGCAGCAGGTCTATATCATAAAGATAGAATGGGGTTTCGTAGTTTTGCAGTTTATCTGCAACGTGTCTGCTTAACATATTCTCACTAACCTAAAAAGTAAATAATTGTCGCAAATGTAGTGATTCTCTGCTATAATAGCAAATCGAGAATTACAAAAACGGCAAGCGTAAGGCTCGCCAAGCCATTCAGAGTGCCAAAGGCAATGCCGATATTCTTCTGCTTTGTGGGGGTGACTAGATAGTGTTGCAGTCCCAGCAAGAAGATGAAGACCGTAACGCCAACCCACAGATACCATCTACCCGGCAGAAAAGAGGTAAACCATATCAGAGCTCCGGCGCTAACGGCGTGTAGTAACGTGCTGAAAAGCAATGCTGTGCGAGCCGAAAAACGAGAGGGAATCGAATGTAGACCGCGCTCACGATCGAAGGCTGCATCCTGCAGTGCGTAGATGATGTCGAAACCGCCACACCAAGTCATTACCAAAACCGAGAGAATGCAGGGGGCGAGGGCGAACTCTCCGGTCACGGCGATATATGCTCCCACAGGGGCAATACCGAGTGAAAGACCGAGTACCAAGTGTGCCAATGAGGTGAAACGCTTGCAGTATGAGTAAAACATCACAACTGCCAGAGCCACAGGCGAAAGAGAGGCCGTTAGCAGATTGATTGACGAGGCTGTTGCGATAAAGAGCAGAGCGTTGATTACAACAAACCAGAGCGCCTTTTTCGGCGAGATTACCCCTGAGGGAATTTCACGGTTGGCGGTGCGAGGATTCTCAGCATCGATTTTCCAATCGGCCCAGCGGTTGAAGCCCATAGCCGTATTGCGGGCGAAGATCATACATAGCACCACCTGCAAGAGCAATACTGCCCATTGCCACGGCTCGGTGAAAGAGTGGTCGCTGCACTTGAGTGCGTATGTAAATCCGATCATCGCAAAGGGCATCGCAAAGATGGTGTGCGAAAATTTTACAAGTCGTAAATAGTCCGAAAATTTAGCCATAGTATAGAGTTTTTCGCCACAAAATTACAAAAATAACAGATTGTAGCAACTCTAATCGCGTTTAATACTTTTGTATTAAAGACAAAATGTTTATATTTGTCCCCACTATGAAGAATATTAGAAATTTTTGCATTATTGCACATATTGACCACGGCAAATCTACACTTGCCGATCGTCTGCTCGAGATGACCAATACGCTTAATCAGCGTGAGATGCAGTCGCAGGTACTCGATGATATGGATCTGGAACGAGAGAAGGGTATCACTATCAAGAGCCACGCAATCCAGATGGAGTATACCGCTCGTGATGGAGAGAAGTATACGCTCAACCTGATTGATACCCCGGGACACGTCGACTTTTCGTATGAGGTGTCGCGTGCTATTGCTTCGTGCGAGGGTGCTCTGCTCGTTGTCGATGCTACGCAGGGTATTCAGGCGCAGACCATCTCGAACCTCTACCTCGCGTTGGGTAACGATCTGGAGATTATCCCCGTGCTGAATAAGATTGATATGGACTCGGCTATGATTGACGAGGTAAAGGACCAGGTTGTCGATCTGCTCGGTTGTGATCACGATGATATCCTTTGTGCTTCGGGTAAGACCGGCCTTGGCGTAGATGAGGTTTTGGAGGCTATCGTTAAGCGTATCCCCGCTCCAAAGGGCGATGAGAATGCTCCGCTGCAGGCGCTGATCTTCGACTCGGTATTCAACCCCTTCCGAGGAATTATCGCATACTACCGTATCTTCAACGGAAAGATTCGCAAGGGAGAGCACGTTAAGTTCTTCAATACGGGCAATGAGTATGATGCCGATGAGATCGGCGTGCTGAAACTCAAGATGCAGCCTCGCCAGGAGGTTAAGGCCGGAGATGTAGGCTATATCTGCTCGGGTATCAAGAACTCGGCCGATGTTAAGGTGGGTGATACGATCACTTCGGTGGCAACCCCTTGTACGGAGGCTATTGCCGGATTCGAGGATGTGAAGCCGATGGTCTTCGCCGGTGTCTATCCCGTTGAGGCTGATCAGTACGAGGATCTGCGTGCTTCGCTCGAGAAGTTGCGCCTCAATGACGCTTCGCTTACCTTCGAGCCCGAGAGCTCGCTGGCGCTCGGCTTCGGTTTCCGTTGCGGATTCCTTGGTCTGCTCCATATGGAGATTATTCAGGAGCGATTGTATCGTGAATTCGATATGGATGTTATCACGACCGTTCCCAACGTGTCGTACCGCATAACCACCACCTCGGGCGATGTGCTGGAGGTACATAACCCCTCGGGTCTGCCGGAGGTGACCAAGATCGATAAGATCGAGGAGCCCTACATCCTGGCGCAGGTTATTACCAAGACCGACTTTTTGGGTAATGTCATCAAACTCTGCATCGATAAGCGTGGCGTGATGAAGAATCAGACCTTCATCACCACCGACCGTGTGGAGATTAACTTTGAGATGCCTCTCTCGGAGATCGTCTTCGATTTCTACGATAAGTTGAAGAGTATCTCGAAGGGTTATGCTTCGTTCGACTACCACCGCACGGGTTATCAGGCAAGCCGCCTGGCAAAGCTCGATATTCTGCTCAATGGCGAGCCGGTCGATGCCCTTTCGTCGCTGATCTATGCCGACCACGCCTACGACTTTGGTCGCAAGATGTGTGAGAAACTTAAGGAGCTTATCCCGCGTCAGCAGTTCGATATCGCCATTCAGGCAGCCATCGGAGCAAAGATTATCGCTCGCGAGACGGTCAAGGCGGTGCGTAAGGATGTGACTGCGAAGTGCTACGGTGGTGATATCTCGCGTAAGCGTAAGCTGCTCGAGAAGCAGAAGGCCGGAAAGAAGCGTATGCGCCAGATTGGCCAGGTGCAGGTGCCGCAGACGGCGTTCCTCGCAGTTCTAAAAATGGACTAACTTTAATGAAATATGAAGAAGACAATTATCGACCTTTTTGAGTCATCGGTAGAGAAATTCGGCGAGCGTGCGTTCCTGCTCGAGAAGACAACTGATAAGTTCGAGCCCACGACCTACGCCGAGACAAAAGAGATAGCATTGAAGACAGGTGCAGGCCTTGTGGCCCTCGGCATCCAGCCCAAGCAGACTGTTTCAATTTTGGCTGAGGGTTGCAATGCGTGGATTACCTCAGAGTTGGGTCTGCTCTATGCCGGAGCTATTAG
>JAGBVQ010000050.1 GCA_017630245.1 Alistipes sp.
AACTACATTCCTCACAATGTCGTATATCTTGGCCGTCAATCCGGGTATGTTCTCTCAATTGGATGGTATGTCGGCTGGCGCAGTCTTCACCGCTACCGCATTGGCATCCATCGTCGGTTCACTCGCTATGGCCCTGTTGGGCAAGTTGCCCTTTGGTCTTGCTCCGGGTATGGGTCTTAACGCCTTCTTCGTCTATACCGTATGTATGGGTATGGGATATTCGTGGCAGTTTGCCCTTACGGCTGTATTTATCGAGGGTTTGATTTTTATCCTGCTTACGCTCACCAATCTGCGTGAGGCTATCGTGAACGCTATTCCCGCCTCGCTCAAGAATGCAATTGGTGCAGGTATCGGACTTTTCATTGCCTTCAGCGGTCTGCAGAATGCAGGCGTTATTGTAAATAACGACGCTACGCTCGTATCGTTGGGTGATATCACATCGGGTGCACCGCTGCTGGCTCTCATCGGTCTGCTTGTAACAGGCTGGCTTACGGTTAAGAACGTGCGTGGAGGTCTGTTGATTGGTATTCTGCTCACCACTCTCATCGGTATTCCGATGGGCCTTACCGACTATAACGGCATTATCTCGATGCCACACTCTGTGTCGGACATCGCTATGAAATTTGAGTGGAGCAATGTCTTTACGCTCGATATGGTTGTTGTGGTATTTACCTTCCTCTTTATCGATATGTTTGACACTATCGGTACATTGGTCGGCGTCTGCACCAAGGCTAATATGATTGGCCCCGATGGTCGTATTCCTCGTATCAAGGATGCCTTTATGGCCGACTCTATCGCCACAACTGTGGGTGCTTGCCTCGGTACATCTACCACTACTACCTACGTTGAGAGTGCTTCGGGTGTTGCACAGGGCGGACGCTCTGGCCTTACGGCATTTGCCGTGGCTTGTTGCTTCGCTATTGCGCTTTTCTTCTCGCCGCTCTTTTTGGCCATTCCTTCGGCGGCTACGGCTCCCGTACTCATTATCGTTGGTCTGTTTATGATGAGCCCGATTAAGAATATCGATCTCGACAACTATGTTGAGTCAATTCCCGCATTCATAACAATCATTATGATGCCTGTCGCTTACTCAATCTCCGACGGTATCCTGCTCGGTATGATTGCATACGTGGTGCTGAATATGTTGTGCGGTAACTTTAAGCGTATTACTCCTACGATGTACGTCTTGGCCGTGTTGTTCATACTCAAGTATATGTTCCTATAGCTCGGTACTTACTGCTAAAATAGGTTGCGGATGGATAGTCTGCAACCTATTTTTTGTTGTATATCTGGTGGGGGGTCGAAATATTGTCATCGAGCAAATTATGTACGACAAAAACAAACCCATTGAGACGGTTTTTACGGCAATTCATTTCCACATTTGCGCAATCATCCAAGCGAGGAGCAAATAATGAGAAGAGCGTTAGCGTTGGCCGAAGGGAGGACGCCCAATTCCGAGTAATAAGCAGGAGTATGTTCATTGCTTTAAGTTAGTCGGGGGCAATCTTGGTATAGTCTGATATATATAGAAATAGTTTTATTGGGGCGTGAGGAAAAGGAGGGGGCTCCGAACCTTGTTTTCTGCTGTAAATGGAGGGAATTTGTTTTGTGTTTTAAGGAAAAAAAACTATTTTTGTAAAAATATATTATAACCTAACGCATTACTTGTCAAATTATGAAATCTATCGTTTTGTCGATTGTGGCGTTACTATTTAGTGTGGCGTCTTTTGCGCAGCCGCGTGCCGAATATCCTCGTCCGCAGTTTGAGCGTGCCGATTGGGTAAACTTGAATGGAGAGTGGAGCTTTACTCTTGATTTGGCCGATACAGGTCACGAGCGCGACTACTATAACAGCACAGGCTTCGATAAGAAGATTCTGGTGCCGTTTGCTCCTGAAAGCGACCTGTCAGGTATCGGCCACAAGGAGTTTATCAACGCCGTATGGTATCAGCGCACTATTCAGGTGCCTGAGGCCTGGTCGGGTAAGAACATCAAACTTAACTTCGGTGCCGTATATTATGAGTCGGAGGTTTATATTGATGGCAAATTCGTGGGTCGCCACTATGGTGGCTCGGATTCGTTTGCTTACGACATCACCGAGTTCGTAGCCGATGGTAAGGAGCATAACCTTGTTGTTCACGCCCAGAGCGATTTGCGTGGCGGTAACCAGCCCGCTGGTAAGCAGTCATCACGTCTTGAGTCTTACGGTTGCTTCTACACCCGCACAACAGGTATCTGGCAGACCGTATGGATGGAGGCCGTGGATAAGTTCGGCTTGGAGCGCGTGCAGGTACTCACCGACATCGACCAGAGCCAGATTGTCGTAACGCCTACCTTCTATGGCGTAGCCAATGGCAACCGCTTGGCCATTACGGTTAAGGATGGCGCAAAGGTCGTATCGAAGGTCGAGGTTAATGCCGTGCAGGGCCTGCCCGTTGTGGTGCCCATCAAGAAGGCTAAGTTATGGAGCCCCGAGTCGCCCTTCCTCTACGATGTGGAGTATGAGGTGAAGTGTGCCGAGGGTAAGGTGCTCGATAAGATTGATGCTTACGTGGGTATGCGTAAGATCCATATCGATGGTACAAAGATCTACTTGAACAATAAGCCCTACTATCAGCGTCTGGTTCTGGATCAGGGCTTCTATCCCGATGGTGTGTGGACAGCTCCCTCGGATGAGGCTTTGAAGCAGGATATTATCTTGTCGAAGCAGGCCGGCTTTAATGGCGCTCGTCTGCACCAGAAGGTCTTCGAGGAGCGTTTCCACTATTGGGCCGATAAGCTCGGTTACCTGGTATGGGGCGAGATGGCATCGTGGGGTAAGAATTCGGCTAACGTAGCCGCTGCGCGTAATTTCATCCCCGAGTGGGTAAATATCGTTATGCGCGACCGTAACCACCCGGCTCTGATCATCTGGACTCCTTTTAACGAGGAGTGGGAAGTGCCCAACAACGAGATGGGTCGTTTCCTTACTGACGTTTACAACATCACACGTCAGATTGACCCCTCACGTCCCGTAAACACTGTAAGTGGTGGTTTGTATGCTCCCTCTGATTTCTGCACAACTCACAGCTACCAGCAGGATGGCGAGAAGTTGCGCCTGCAGCTCTTCGATGGCGAGAAGTTCTACCAGCCACAGGGTCCTACCGCTAAGGATGCTCCTCGTGCGATGAACTTCCTCTACTACGATGGCAAGGTGCCTTACATCATCGACGAGTTTGGTGGTATCAAGTGTGCTGAGGCTAATCCTTCGGAGGCAAACTCTTGGGGTTATGGCGATGCCGCTCCCACCAAGGAGGACTTCTACAAGCGCCTTGAGTCGCAGGTGAAGGCTATCACCTCGCACAGTGATAAGATTTGTGGTTTCTGTTACACTCAGATTACCGACGTCGAACAGGAGCAGAATGGTGTTTACTACTTCGACCGCAAGAGCAAGTATGATATGGAGCGCGTACGCCAGATCTTCCAGATGAAGGCCGAGGGTTACGAGCAGTAGAAAATAAATCAAAAATAAGATAATACAATGAAAAAGATTTTATTAGCAGTTATGGCCCTCTTCGTGTGGGCTGGTGCGATGGCTCAGCAGCCTCGTGCAGAGTACCCTCGCCCGCAGATGGAGCGTACGGATTGGGTGAATTTGAATGGTGAGTGGACCTATACGCTCGACCTCGTTAAGACAGGTTGGGAGCGTAACCTTATGCAGAGCCAGGGCTTCGATGGCAAGATTATCGTGCCCTTTGCTCCCGAGAGTAAGCTTTCGGGCGTTGAGCATAAGGAGTTTATCCCCTGCATCTGGTATCAGCGCGAGATTACTATCCCTGCAGCGTGGAGCGGCAAGGATGTAGTGTTGAACTTCGGTGCAGTTTACTATGAGTCAGAGATTTATATCGATGGTCAGTTCGTAGATCGTCACTTCGGTGGCTCTGATTCGTTCTCAGTCGATATTACAAAGTTTGTTGTTCCCGGCAAGAGCCACTCGTTGGTTGTATCAGCATCGAGCGACTTGCGCTCAGGTCGTCAGTCGGCTGGTAAGCAGTCGTTGCGTCACGGCTCATTCGAGTGTATGTACACCCGCACAACAGGTATCTGGCAGACCGTATGGATGGAGGCAGTTGCTCCTACAGGTATCAAGCGTGTGAAGTACACCACCGATATCGACCGTAGCACCGTAACTATGGAGTTCACTATGCGTCGTAACGCAGTGGGCGATGTGCTTACAGTGAACGTGAAGGATGGTGCTAAGATTGTTGCTACCGACACCGCTCCTGTAGCATCGGGCTCAATCGTTACCCTCCCCATTAAGAAGGCTAAGTTGTGGGCTCCCGGCTCACCCTTCCTCTACGACGTGGAGTTTATTTTGAAGAATGCTGCCGGTCAGACCATCGATAAGGTTACCTCATACTTCGGTATGCGTAAGATTCACACCGTTGGCAATAAGATCTATTTGAACAACGAGCCCTACTACCAGCGCTTGGTTCTCGACCAGGGTTTCTATCCCGATGGTATCTGGACTGCTCCCTCGGATGCAGCTTTGAAGAAGGATATCGAGCTCTCGATGGCTGCAGGTTTCAACGGTGCACGTCTGCACCAGAAGGTATTTGAGGAGCGTTTCCACTATTGGGCTGATAAGTTGGGTTACCTGACTTGGGGTGAGGCTCCCAGTTGGGGCTTCGACGCCAACAACGTGGAGTCGGCCCGTAACTACATTGCCGAGTGGCGTAATGTGGTTGTTCGCGATATGAACCACCCCTCAATCGTTACTTGGACTCCTTTCAACGAGCAGTTCTGGCCCGATGAGACTGAGTTCCCCCGTTTCCAGGCCGATATCTACACCATCACCAAGCAGCTCGACCCCTCACGTCCTATCAACACCGTGAGCGGTGGCGTGCAGGCTATGACCGACATCTGGACCGAGCATCACTATGAGCAGAATCCCGAGAAGTTGCGCCAGATCGTATTCAACGATGGCAAGATGTTTACTCGTGCTCCTCAGGTTCAGGCTCGTCCTCGCGGTAACATCGGTTATAACCGTGGTGTGCTGAACGATCCCTACACCTTCCCCGTATATGAGGGTGAGATTCCTTATATCCTCGACGAGTTCGGTGGTATCAAGTGTATGGAGGCTAACCCTGCCGAGGGTGATGCTTGGGGCTATGGCGATGCTGCACAGACCAAGGAGGACTTCTACAAGCGTTTGGAGGCTCAGGTTCGCGTACTCATCGAGATGAGCGACAAGATGTGGGGCTACTGCTACACTCAGCTTACCGATGTTGAGCAGGAGCAGAACGGCGTCTACTACTACGACCGTGGCGTGAAGTACGATATGGAGCGTGTGCGTAAGATTTTCCAGATGGAGCTTCCCAATAAATAGTATTAAATATGAAAAAGATACTTTCAACATTAGCCGCTGCAACCCTGCTTATGGGTTGTGGCGGCAGTGCCCAAAAGGCAGACGAGAGTGCCCTTAATTTGATGAAGGCCGAGGATTTCACCGCTACCATCGATGGCAAGCAGGTGGGTCTTTACACCTTGAGCAATGGCACTATCACTATGCAGGTGACCAACTTCGGTGGTCGCGTGGTGTCGTTGTGGACTCCCGACCGTGATGGCAATATGGAGGATATTGTACTTGGTTACGATAAGCTCGACCGCTATGTGAACAACACAGGCGAGCGTTTCCTTGGCGCTCCTGTAGGTCGTGTGGCAAACCGCATCAACAAGGGCGCATTTGAGCTCGACGGCGTTAAGTATCAGGTACCGCAGAACAGCAACGGCCACTCGTTGCACGGCGGTGAGAAGGGTATCGATATGGTTGTTTGGGACGTTGAGTATGTTGCCGACAATGCTATTACGCTCGTGCTTCACTCGAAGGATGGCGAGGATGGTTTCCCTGGCAATCTCGACATTACGATGACCTACACCCTGACTCCCGAGAATGAGTTTGAGGTCACTTACCACGCCAAGACGGATAAGAAGACTATCGTAAACCTCTCGCACCACTCGTTCTTCAACCTCAAGGGTGAGGGTAACGGCACCATCGAGGATCATATTCTCACCATCAAGGCCGATAAGATTACTCCCACCGACGCAGGCTTGATTCCTACGGGCGAGTTGCAGCCCGTTGAGGGTACTCCGTTCGATTTCCGTGAGCCCCACGCTATCGGCGAGCGAATTGGCACTGACGACGTGCAGCTCAAGAATGGCGGTGGTTACGATATGAACTGGGTACTCGCTCGCGAGGATAATGGTCTGGTGGAGACCGTGGCTACACTGTATGAGCCTCAGTCGGGTCGCGCAATGGATGTGGCTACCGATCAGGTTGCTCTTCAGTTCTACAGCGGCAACTTCTTCAATGGCACATATCCGGGCAAGTATGGCAAGCCGATTAAGTATCGTGAGTCGGTTGCTCTCGAGACACAGAAGCACCCCGATGCCATCAACCACGAGGACTTCCCCTCAATCGTGCTCAACCCCGATGAGGTGTATACCCACACTTGCGTGTATAAATTCTATACAAAGTAAAATCTAACAGAAAACCTTAAAACAATATAAAACTATGGATATTAAACTTATTCGCGATAAGTTTGCCGAGCACTTTGGTGCCGCTGGTGAACTCTACACCTCTCCCGGTCGTATCAATCTTATTGGTGAGCACACCGACTACAATGGTGGATTCGTATTTCCTGGCGCTATCGACAAGGCTATGGTAGCCGAGATCAAACCCAACGGAACTGATAAGATTCGTGCCTACTCTGTTGACTTGCAGGACTATGCTGAATTCGGCCTTAACGAGGAGGATAAACCCGCTGCATCGTGGGCTTGCTACATCTTTGGCGTTGCACGCGAGATTCTCAAGCGTGGCTTCAAGGTTGAGGGCTTCGACACAGCATTTGCTGGCGATGTGCCTCTGGGTGCAGGTATGTCATCTTCGGCAGCGTTGGAGTCAACATTCGCCTTTGCGCTGAACCACATCTACAACGAGGATAAGATCGAGAAGTTCGAGTTGGCGCGTATCGGTCAGTCGACAGAGCACAACTACTGCGGTGTGAAGTGTGGTATTATGGATCAGTTCGCATCGGTTCACGGCAAGAAGGGCAATCTGATGCGCTTGGATTGCCTCTCATCGGAGTTTGAGTACTTCCCCTTCGACCCCGAGAAGTTCGGTTATCGTCTGGTGTTGCTCGATTCAGTTGTTAAGCACGAGTTGGTAGGCTCGCCCTATAACAAGCGTCGTGAGTCGTGCGAGCGTGTAGCCGCTGTGCTTGGTCAGCAGACCCTGCGTGGCGCTACTATGGAGCAGCTCGATGCCGTTAAGGATCAGATTTCGGAGGAGGATTATATGCGTGCCCGCTACGTTATCGGCGAGGAGAAGCGCGTGCTCGACGTATGTGCCGCTTTGGAGGCTGGTGATTTGGAGACCGTTGGTGAGCGTATGTATGAGACTCACTGGGGTATGTCGAAGGATTATGAGGTTAGCTGCGAGGAGCTCGACCTGTTGGCAACCATTGCCAAGGAGTGTGGTGTTGCTGGCTCACGTATTATGGGTGGCGGCTTCGGTGGTTGCACCATCAACCTCGTTAAGGCTGAGCTCTATGACAACTTCATCGCAACAGCTAAGGAGAAGTTTGCCGCAGCTTATGGCCACGAGCCCAAGGTTTACGATGTAGTCATCTCGGATGGCGCACGCAAGTTGGAGATCTAAAAAAAACATTGCTATGAAACGACTTTTATTGGCTATTATTGCCGTTGGCTTCGCGCTGAGTGCCTCGGCAAAGATTGAACTGCCCCACATCCTCGGTAGCCATATGGTGTTGCAGCAGAATGCTATGGTTAACCTCTGGGGTAAGGCTACGCCTAACGCTAAGGTTAATATCACCGTGTCGTGGGCACCACTGCGTCGTGTGCAGACCACTGCCGACAAGGATGGTAATTGGGCTACAAAGATTGATACTCCTGCGGCTACATTTGACCCGCAGACCATCAAGATTAGCGATGGCGAGACTCTCACGCTGAGCGATATCCTTATCGGCGATGTGTGGATTACCTCTGGCCAGAGTAATATGGAGATGCTTGTAAAAGGATTTGGCCGTCAGCCTGTTGAGAATTCATTGAATTACATTCTTGCTGGTGGTAAGGAGGCTAACCGTATTCGTATGTTCACCGTTAAGCGCGACCGCTCCTTCGAGGAGAAGAGCGATTGCGAGGGTGAGTGGAGTAGAGCCTCGTCGGAGAGCGTTGCTAATATGTCGGCAACGTCGTACTTCTTTGCGCTGAATCTGGTAAACGCTATCGATATTCCCATCGGTATCGTAACGGCTAACTGGGGTGGTACACGCATCGAATCGTGGATGCCTCAGGCTGCGTTGGAGGATATTCTAACCCCCGAACAGATTGCCCAAAAGAAAGAGGCATCCTCTGTCAAGCCTACGGAGCTCTATTGCGCTATGATTGCTCCGATTCGCGACTTTACGGCCAAAGGTTTTCTTTGGTATCAGGGTTGCTCAAATTTGAGCGATAACGACCACTACGACACTATGATGGCTCGTATGGTTCAGCAGTGGCGTAAGGATTGGGGTGATAGCAAGAACGAGATGCCATTCTACTATGTGATGATTACACCTTATAGTTATGGCGATTCAAATGCTATCTCATATCCTCTCTTTGTAGAGAATCAGGCGCGTGCCCTTGAGAAGATACCTAACTCAGGTATGGCCGCTACAACTGATCTTGGCGAGGAGACCTGCATCCATCCTGCTAAGAAGTTTGAGGTGGGTCAGCGTCTGGCCGCTTTGGCTTTGGCTAAGACATATGGTCAGTTGGGCTTCGAAGCCGATGCTCCGCAAATGGCCGCATATAGCATTAAGGATGGTAAGGCAGTAATCACTATATCGAATAGCGAGAATGGTCTTAGTCCTTGGTATGGCGAGGCGGTTGAAGGCTTTGAGATTGCTGGAGCCGACAAGGTTTTCCATAAGGCACAAGCTACTATCTCGGCACAAAAAGAGGTAACAGTTTGGAGCGATGAGGTGGCACAGCCCGTAGCCGTGCGTTACTCGTTCCGCAACTTTGCACCGGGTAATCTGAAGAATATGTTCGGTATCCCCGTTATCCCGTTCCGCACTGACGAATGGACTGATGTGAAGTAGAAATCGGATATTCCATTTCATAGATAAAGATGGTTGCTCACCAAAAGTGTTGGGCAACCTCTTTTTTTTGTGCCCGATGGCGATGGAATGGATTAAAAAAAGATTTTTATTTCAGAAAAAATGTAATAATTTCGATTATGTGTCGTTAGATGAAAAAAAATGTGTAATTTTGCACGATTATTACCCTGCAATGCAGCAGTAGAGAATCTTTTATGAGACAAAATTTATCTTACATAGCGGCTCTCGTTGCCGTTGTAGTAGCATTCTGCG
>JAGBVQ010000051.1 GCA_017630245.1 Alistipes sp.
CACCCGTTACCGTATTAATAAATCAATCGTTTCAACACTATTTTGTCAACGAAACACCAAACTCTACCTTCTCACCACGAGTCTTGCGAGCCTGGAAGTTCTCACGAGCGTTAACATCCTTCTTCACGAACTTCTTCTGGAGCGGAGCTACTGCACCACCACCCGAAGCGGGAACGAATGTCGGGTTCGATACACCGATAGACGGCCACGAAATAGTAGTAAAGAGTGTCATATTAGCTGCATCAACCACGAACTCATCGTAAGCAGCCTCGTAGTAACCCAAGATAATCGAGTAACCATCAGCCGAAACAGTATCGTTTGTCGAAGGACCAAACTCCAACATACCGTTAGCATAGTGGAGTGCAATGCTACCAGCCTCCTCTGCAAGTTCGCTCAACCAGATAATGCCGGTAGGCGAGTTCTTCGAGTTGTAGTTTGCATAAGTGGTAACACCCGGCTGGAAGTAGGGGAAGATAGGCATTGCCTGACCTACGAGCGGAGTACCGTCCCACTCCATATCGTGGAAGAACTGTGCAGGTACATCGATAGTGTTGGTAGCAGGATCGTAAGTACCCTCGAGGTAACCACCAGGAGTAGCGCTGAGATCGTAATCAGTAGGCATCAGACCAAAGATCTTCACCTTGTTTGCGATAGGATTACCAGCCTTATCAAGAGCCTGCTCGATCTTCACGCTCGACGAGAGCGGATAGAATGCATTTAGGAGCGAACCTGTTGCATTGGCAGGATCTGCCGGACCATAAAGCTCATAAGTGTACTGCGAGAACTCGCCGAGGAATGTCTCAAGACCTACCTCAGGAGCCTCGATATCGAAGGTCTCGGTGTAGTCACCCAGCACCTGACCCTCCTCGTTAACGATAGCTACACCGAAGGTCAACTTAACAATATTACCACTCTCATTGAACTCGATTGCACTCTTAATCTTCTGGCTCTGCGAAGCGTAAAGCTCACGACCGTTCCACTGGATATTGAGCGGCTGCATATCAACAACCTTTGCAGTAGTACCGTTCCACGACATTGCCAAACCGAGGTAACCAGTCTCCTGGGTCTGAGTTCCGTAAGGATCAGCTACATAGTAAACGCCCTCACCCGAAACCTTCTCAACACCCTTATAGAGGTACTTGTTACCGAAGTTGCCCTGATACTCCGAAGTGAAGATACCAACGCCAAGTGCAGTGTAGTTAATATCGTTGTTGTAGTCTACCTTGAAGTAGTTAGCCCAGTCAGCCTCCAAATCGTTCTTGTCCCAAACAACATCGAACGGAATAGCATACAACGAACCTGTCTGATAAGGCTCCCAGTAAGCAGTACCGAACGAGTAGGTGTTCATAGTACGAGTAGTTGCACCGAAACCATACGAAGGCATAAACATTACCTGATAGAACTCCATACCGCCATCCACAAACGGAACACGAGCCATATACATCTGCTCGGTAGCACCAGTTGCAACGCGACCACGGAGTGAACCATCAGCAGAAACAATACCTACGAGCGGGTGCTGCGGGAATGTAGGCTGATACTTCGTAGGCTCCATCGGGTGCGGGTGGGTGGGGTTACCATCCTGTGCAACCGGCTCATACTCTGTAGTAAGGCAGACCATAACGCCATCGCCCATTGCAAAGTAATCCAAATCACTCTCCTCGAAGTTACCATCACCTGCAGCAACCGAAGCAGCTACCATCTGGTACCAAGGACGCGGAATGAAGAAACGTACATAACCTGCCTCCAATACGGGCTTCGTACCTGCTGCGCGAGCATCCTCGATAGCCTTCTTGTCATCCTTGTGAATCTGGATAACACAGTCAGAGTAAACAGCGCCAGTGTAGATAGCATCAGTCAAGGTTACCAAACCGATATCCTCGAAAGGCAACTCTACGGTAATCTGGTGGCAAATTGAGAACTCAAAATCCGAAGCACCATAGTTCGACGAATTCTCCAGATCTACGAGCTCTGCAATAAACTCATAGTTTGTGTTGGTAGCCAACTGCGAGATATCGAAACCGAGGCGGAGAACAGTCTCCGAAGCATCAGCATCGAACGAGCAAGGAACTGTGAAAACTACAGTCTTTGCAGCCTGATCAGCACCTGTCTGAGTCGAGCCCTTAGGAAGAGTAAAGAGCGCTGCATCCTCAGCAAGCATAGTAAGCTTCACCTCGAAATCGAACTGCTCGAGCGACGACGACTTACGAGCGATCTTCAAATCAACATAAGTATCATCGACATAAGTCTCCTCCTTCTGCAGACCACGGCTGAGCTTCTTGAGCTCCTCAGCCAACTCTTTCTTCTCATCGGCAGTCTGGACGTAGAATTCCGACATCGAATTGTCGATATAAATCTGCTCGCCCGAAAGATCCTCACCCGGTGTATAGGTCTGATCTGCCGTACAGCCCACCATTACGAGGGCCACGAAGGCGAACAGAGCGTAAAATATATTTTTCATTGTCTTCATATTCATATACATTTATTCGTTAGACACCGAATTACTCCTGCCAAGGATCAATCAAATCTGACGGATCGGGGTTCGACACAACTGCCGGGTTGGCATTGTGCTCAGTACGAACGATACAGAAGTTCATCCAAGGAGCCAAACCATCTGTGTTCAGACGAGCATCCTCGTAGTGGTTTGTACCTACATAACCACGAGTTACGCCCTTACCCAAACGCTTGTAGTCGAAGAAGTTGATACCCTCGCCCCAGAACTCGATACGCTTCTGGAAGAATACCTCGTCAACCAAGGCATCTACACCCGATGCAGTGCATACATAGTCGGGGTTACGGTTAGCCATAAATGCCATCAGACCGGTCGAAGAGCCCTTGCGAGCATCTGCCTCGGCGATGATAAGCATCATCTCCTCCATACGCATAAACGGATAGTCAACGATTGCACCCGGCTCCTCAGAATCGGGGTTACCGCTACCCGGACGGAACTTGATGTTACCATACTCGGGGATATTCACCGGACCTGCGTAAGATGCAGTTGCGGGAACGAACTTCTGGTCGATAGTAACGCCTTCCGGAGCCTTCCACATCTTCTTACGCCAGTCCGAAGCGGGAATACGGCTGTAAAGACGTGCGTCAATCATACGGTACGGACCTGCTGCAGCGTAACCAAATACGGTCTCAGATGCAATCCACGAAGTGAAGTTCAAGATCGAAGACTTAACAGCGTCATCCTCCTTCACGAGCGACGAGCACCACATCCACGAGTTGTTCGATGTAGCCGAGTTGAAGCCGGTCGAAGGATCAGTTGCCTGAGCCTCGGTCAAAGCCTGATACGAACCTGCTGCGAGAGCGTTAGTAGCTGCTGTGCGAGCCTTCTCGTAATCCTCTGCCCAGAGGTAAGCGCGTGCCTGCAAACCGTAAGCAACGCTCAAGTCGGGCTGAGTCTTGTTCATACGCTTGAAAGAGCTCTTACCCTCATCATCGCTGAAGAAGTCGATAGCCTTTGCAAGGTCACCCAAGATATACTCTACGAGCTTCTCCTTCGATACGCGCGGGTTGTTACGAGCCTCTGCCTCAGTCAGATCCTCACGGATAATCGGAATAGTCAGACCCTCCAACTCGGGAGCCGAAGTGTAAGCATTCTTCTTATACTCGAACATACGACCCATATCGAGGTTGATCATTGCACGGTAGCAGTAAGCCATACCGAGATACTGCTTCTGAACATCCGAAGCCGATGCCTCGTTCACAGCCGAGATAACCGAGTTAGCAGTGAGAAGGAACTTAGTGTAGTAGTTCCATACCTGCTGGGGATAAGCATACTGATCGCTCAATGCGCGAGCCTCAATCCAAGGGCTGAAGTGCTCATAACCGCTCGATACAGTAGCCACATCCTCACCCATAAGGTCGCGAATCATACCCATCGAAGGATAACCGAACTCCGAGTGGTTAACGCCAAGGTGCTCGATTGCATTCACGAATGCAGCGATACCGTTCACCTGCGACTCCAAAGCTGCGGGGTTAGCAGCAACCTGGTCCGAAGTAGCGACGCTTGTGGGGAAAGTCTCCTTGATACAACCGCTCAAAAGTGCAGTTGCCGTCAGAGCTACAAATCCTATTTTCAATATATTTTTCATATCTTTTCTCCTTTCTTCTTTAAGCGTTTATTAGAATGAGAGGTTAAGACCACCTGAGATAGTGCGAACTGCCGAGTAAACAGCTGCATTGTTAGCTCCGGTGAGGCTCAAACGCGGGTCAAAGCCCTGACGACGAGACCACAACGCTACATTCTCACAAGCCAAGTATACGCGTACCTTATTAACACCAACCTTGGTTGTCCACTTGCGGGGCAGAGTGTAACCGAAGTTGATGTTCTGCAGGTTCAGGTAGCTACCATCCAAGAGGAAGCGATCCGAAGTTGCAGAGCTGTACTGGTCGTTGTACTGGAATCGCGGAATGTTCGAGTTGCGATTAGTGGGCGACCAAGCCTTTGCCAAGTCAGTGTGGTAGTTACGACCTGTAGTCGACGAAGTCGGCGACGACATATACGATGCATAAGCCGAGTCGTAGATCTTACCACCAATCTGGTAAGTGAAGTTAAGAGTCAAATCGAAACCGTAGAACTCCAACGATGTACCGAAACCACCGTATGCATCCGGCATAGGATTGCCACAGATGTAGTCAGTTGCCAACGAGTAGTCGGTAGTTGTAACGGTCTTACCGTCCAACTCACGGTACCACATCGGAAGACCCGAAGTCTTCTCTACACCTGCATACTTAGGCATATAGTACGAGTAGAGTGCAAGACCCTCACCGTAGAAGTTGTTGCTCGACTGATAACCCTTGTAACCCTCGGGAGTCTCCATCGACTTACGCGAAGGATCAAGCTTCGAGATGAAGTTATCAACGTAAGTAAGGTTAGCATTCAAGGTCCAAGTAACGTTCTTAGTGCGAACGGGAGTTGCATACAACTCAACCTCAACACCACGGTTAACCATATCACCGACGTTAGCATAGTAACCCGAGTAACCCAACGAAGGCGGAACTGTGAACCACGACAACATATCGGTAGTCTTACGGTAGAAGCCCTCAATACCTCCGCTCAAGCGGCCCTTGAGTACCTCAAACTCGATACCGGCGTTGAAGTTACCGTTGGTCTCCCAAGTGATGTTCTTGTTACCCTTCGATGCAAGCACGAGCGATACGTTACCACCCGAGTTTACGATATCGTAAGTGTCGGTATAGAGGTAGTTACCAATACCGTCGTTACCCTGCGAACCATACGAAGCCTTAACCTTCAACATATCGATCCAATCCACGTCAAACCACGACTCCTTGCTGATAACGTAACCGGCACCAAACGACCAGAAGTTACCCCAGCGGTGATCGGGGTGGAAGCGCGACGATGCGTCACGACGATACGAAGCCTGAACGTAGAGTTTCTCATCCCAATCGTACATTACACGACCGAAGTAACCCTCGGTGTTGTACTCCGACATCGAAGATGAAGCCGAACGATCGGTTACAGCACCCGAAAGCTCGAGGTTGTCAGGCGAGAACATATTGCTCTTCGAACCCGAGAGCGAGTAGCTCTTGAGTACGTAGTTCTCGTGACCGAGCATTACGTTGATGTGGTGAACACCTGCGAAGGTCTTCGAGTAGTTAAGCAACTGCTGGAGGTTGTACGACAAATCACGACCGTGACCCTTGCTGATGATACCGTTAGCCGAAGCATACTGACCATAGAAAGCGTTAGTCAAACTTGTCGAGCGCTGCTCTGCAAGCGAAGTACCTGCGTTGAAAGTGAAGGTGAAGTCCTTCAAGAAGTATACGTCAACAAATGCGTTAGCATTCAATGCGTTACCATCGTAAGTATTCTTATTGAGGAGGTGATCGCTCAATGCATTCGACTGACCGAAGATAGGACGCTCCAAACCTGCGTTCATCTTATCACCGTAGTCGTACATTGTGTAACCGTTAGCATCCTTCATAATCTGCTTGTTCGCATCACGAACGTAGAGCGGATAGATAGGAGCGATAGCGGTAGTAGCTGCGAAGATGTTTGCAGTCGAAGCTGAATCACCGGTAGCCTCAGTGAGGTAGCCCTTGTAGTTGGTGTAAGCAGCGTTAGCACCTACGCGCAACCACTTCTTCGCCTGGTATTCAGCCTTCAGGCGAGTAGTCAAACGCTGATAGTTCGACTGATCAACGATACCCTCGCTATCGAGGTAACCTGCCGACATATAAACCTGAGCACGCTCGTTACCAGCTGATACGCTTGCGTTGTACTCCTGACGGAAACCGTTGTGCATAGCCTCATTAGTCCAGTTATCGGGCTGCAACCAGTAGTCCTGACCATCGTAAGTAACCATATTACCCAAAGTTGCGTTCGGGTTAACCTTACCGTTCTTACCGATGAAGTACTGACCATCGGGCACATCGAATACCTGGTAAACCAGACCACCACCCGACATCGGACCTACGATAGCGTTGTTAGCCTTGAGGTGAGCCTCAGCGGGCGAGCTACCATTGTCGATGTAGTAGTTCTCAAGAGCCTTGTAGTGCTGCTCGTAGTAAGCTGCAGGGTTCTTGATGTAGTCGTAATCCTGAACACCGCGCGAAGCAACACCCCACTTAGCGTCGAAGTTAACAACTGCATCACCGCTCTTTGCACGCTTGGTGGTAATCATAATAACACCATTAGCACCACGCGAACCATAGAGGGCGTTCGAAGCTGCATCCTTCAATACGGTCATCGACTCGATATCCGCAGGGTTGATGTTGTTCATCGAACCGCTGTAAGGAATACCATCGAGGACTACGAGGGGAGCCTGCGAAGCGTTGATCGAACTGAAACCACGGATACGAATAGTCGGGCTATCTGAACCCGGCTCACCCGAAGCGTTCGACATCTGAACACCGGCAACCTTACCATTCAGCGCATTCATTGCGTTCGAAACCTGCGAAGTTGCAAGCTCGTCTGCGCTAACCACGGTAGCAGAACCAGTAAACGCCTCCTTCTTGGCGGTACCGAAGGCCATTACGATGACCTCTTCGATAGCCTGACCCTCTTTGAGGACAGCATCAACGGTAGTCTTACCGGCGATGGGCATCTCCGAACTCTGATAACCGATGAAAGTGAACTCCAACACACCGTCAGCGGGTGCCTCAAGAGTATACTTACCGGCAGAGTCGGTCATTGTTCCGATAGTTGTACCTTTAACGACAACCGTAGCACCGGCGATCGGGGTACCTGCATTATCGGCAACTGTACCCGAAATCTGCTTGTACTGTGCCTGGAGCGCGAAGCATCCCATAGTCAGTACAGCAACAATTGATAGTACAATTTTCCTAACCATAAGCATAAATTTTAGTGTTAAAAAATAAAAAATGTTACGATGCAAAGTTAATAATTTTAAAGTATTTTAACAACTAATTTTCAAGGAAATATGCACCTGATAATAAATTTATTTAATATCATTCGACTCGGTTACATATTGCAATCAAATATCTAAAATTGATTACAAATTATAACCGCATTTTGCTGTATTTTTAGTCTATTTTATATTAAATACACGCTA
>JAGBVQ010000052.1 GCA_017630245.1 Alistipes sp.
CGATTGTTGTGGCGACAAATGTCGCAGGTGCGGATATCTATATCGACGGGGCCTATAAGGGTCGCTCGGGCGATAACTATATGCTTACGGTTAAGGATATCACCCCGGGTATGCATAAGATTGAAATCAAGCACGGTGCTGCAGCTGTGGAGCGCAGGGTAGATGTGAATAGCAGTAATATCTCGTTCCGTATCGATGTGAATACCCAGACCTCGCAACCGCAGTATGTTATCTTTCAGGTGAATCCGCCTCACTCGGTTGTGATGATCGACGGCGAGGTGCAGACCACGCAGGAGGGTTTTGTGCAGGCTCTGCTGCAGAATGGTACTTACTCTTACCGTGTTATGGCTAAGGGCTACCGCGAGAAGTCGGGCTCGTTTACCGTCTCGGGCGAAAAGGTACAGATTCCCGTTGAACTTACGGCCGATGCTGCGACCGTAACCATTACTTCGGCTGCGGGTTCGCAGATTTGGGTAAATAACGAATTGAAGGGTCCCTCGCCGTGGAAGGGTGTGTTGCTCTCGGGTACTTACATCTTCGAGGCTCGCAAGGCGGGCCACCGCACCACAATCCTCTCGCAGACAATTACAGCAACTTCTACTGAGCAACATTTTACGCTTGAAACACCTGCGCCGATAGAGGGAATGCTCAACATTACCTCGGTGCCGGCAGTAGCGGATGTATATGTAGACGGCAAGAATGTCGGACAGACCCCGATGATGAGCAAGTGGATGACAGGCAGTTATACTATAGAACTGCGTCGTTCGGGCTATGCTCCCAAGATGGAGCAGGTGACGGTCGTTGAGGGCAAGACAGCTACGGTAAATATTACCCTTACGAAACTTAAGACAACCACCACTTCGGCATCCTCCTCGTTCTTGAGTGCCACCAACGAGGTCGCTAAAGCATTGAGTGTGGCTGATATGAACAATACAACCACCTGTGGTCCCTATAAGGTGGGTGACTACTTCCACGAAAATGGCCGCAAAGGCGTAGTATTCGAAGTGGCGACAGATGGTATGTCGGGCAAGATCTTAAGCCTTGAGGAGGGTAAGTATCTCCAATATGCCAAGAGCGATGGTGAGGTGCGTCGCTGGTTGGGTGCTACGGACAAGAAGAATGGTGCCAATAATATGGCTAAGGTGAAAAAACGTCCCAATTGGAAGAACAACTATCCTGCCTTTGCCTGGTGTGCCGAGCAGGGCGAGGGTTGGTATCTGCCAGCAATTGAGGAGTTGAAACTCTTTGCGGCGGACAAGAGTGTGCGTAGTGCAGTTAATGCTACCCTGAAGAGCAAGAACAAGACGCCAATATCCACCCAAAGAAATGAAGGCTATTGGTCCTCTACCGAGTTCTATAAGCAGACGAATAATGAATATAAGGCTTTTTATGCGATATATGTAGCTCCTTATTACGATAGACCAGTTTCTCAAAAAGTAAAGTATGACAAATTAAGTTCACGTGCCGTATCGCTTTTCCAATCCGACCCCCAGGCGCAATATATTGTCCGCCAGATTGAGGAGAAGCGAGCGCAGGAGGCTCGCCGCCGAACCATTGAGTATAGCTGTGAGAATAAGGTCTATATTTCATCAAGTAATTATAAGGATAATTTCGGTGCAGAGGCGTCGTCTCATATATTCAAAGATGGCAAAGGTGTTATAAAGTTTAAGTCGGATGTGACTAAGTTTGGCAGCGCCTTTTCTGGAACAAAAATCACAAGCATTACCATCCCCGAAGGCGTGGAGTCTATTGCAGATAGGGCGTTTTACAGATGTGAACTATTGGAGAGTATTACCATCCCCGATGGCGTTAAAATTATAGGAAAGGAGGCGCTTTCCTATTGCAAAAAACTTAAAACTGCCTATATCCCCGAAAGTGTTATATCAATGGGAAAGGAAGTTTTCTCCTGTTGCAATGATCTTGAGAGTGTAACTTTGCCGAAATGTGTGGCATCAGTGGAATGTTTGGGCAGCTTCTTCTACGATTGTTCTCGCTTAAAGGAGTTCAAAGGTCCGCTTGCAACTGCAGATGGACGAGTATTGGCGGCTAATGGAGTACTTTATAGAGTCGCTACGGCTGGCCTAATCTCCTACACGATTCCCAATAATATCACTACAATTGGGTCCTGGGCTTTCGGTTATGATAAAAACATTACTGTCGTAACAATTCCCGAATATGTTGCCGAAATTGGTTCGGATGCATTCTGGAGCTGTACGTCATTGAAGAGTGTTTATTGCAAAAATCCGATACCTCCGGTGATGTTAGATGAGGATGTGTTTAGCTATTGGGATCGGAAGACTAAGCCTATTGGCTGCACGATCTATGTTCCGGCGCAGTCGGTAAAGGCCTACAAGAAGGCTCCCTATTGGAAGAACTACAAGAAGTATATCAAGCCAATGGTGGAGTAACCTTGTCGGCTGAAGGTTGAGATTTGCACCATATTTGCCCTTCGAGAGCAGAGATGAACGACAAGGTTAAGGGATATATACTCGGCGCTCTGGCTGCCGCGACATACGGAATGAATCCGCTCTTTGCACTGCCTCTCTACAAGGAGGGGCTCAGTCCCGATGCGGTGCTCTTCTTCCGCTATATCTTTGCTGTGCCTATCCTGGCTGTAATGATTCGTGCTCGTGGGCGTGACTTTAGGGTCGAGCGGGCAGATCTTGCACCGTTGGCGCTCTTCGGTCTGCTCTTTGCTCTCTCGTCGATAACACTCTTTCGCAGTTATACATATATGGATGCGGGCATCGCCTCGACGCTGCTCTTCGTCTATCCGATAATGGTTGCGATGATTATGTTCATCGCCTTTCGTGAGCGGTTATCGTTGCAGACTGTGCTCTGTATCGTGATGGCAATCGGTGGCATTGCACTGCTCTTCGAGGGCGCAGATGGGCAGACGCTCTCGATCAAGGGCACGGCGCTGGTGATGGCCTCGGCGCTCTCGTACGCAATATATATTGTAGGTGTAAATAACTGCCGACTCAAGTCGATGGCAACAATCAAGATTTCGTTCTACGTTCTGCTCTTCGGCTGGGTAGTCATTGCCATCAGTACCTTCGCAAGTGGGGGATTCCGTATGCCCGATAAGTGGTATATGTGGCTCTCTTTGTTGATGCTCGGACTGCTGCCTACGGCCATTTCGCTGATCTGCACCACTACGGCTATCAAGCTTATAGGATCTACTCCGACTGCAATTCTGGGCGCTCTGGAGCCTGTTACGGCACTGATTTTCGGCGTGACGATCTTCCACGAGGTCCTCACTCCGCGCGATTTAGCGGGTATATTTCTGATTATTGCGGCAGTTACGGTGGTGGTTGCCGGTGGAAGTATCACCTCTACACTTGTGAGGTTTCGCAAGATGTTCCCGAGGAGAAGACAACGAAACATTTGATTACCCCCCCCTCCCATAAAAATAGGGTGACCACTTTTGGCCACCCTATCTTTATATGCTTAAACTGTCTATACCAGACCCGAGAAACCGAGGAATGCCATAGCAAGCAGTGCAGCTGTAACCAGAGCAATCGGCGTACCCTTCATAGCCTCGGGAACATCCTCAAACTCCAGACGCTCGCGGATGCCGGCAAAGAGTACCATAGCCAGCGCAAATCCGATAGCGGTAGCTGCCGAGTAGACAACGCTCTGCAGCAGGGTGAACTCCTTCTGGATCATCAGGATTGCAACGCCAAGAACAGCGCAGTTGGTGGTAATCAGGGGCAGGAAGATACCCAGAGCCTGATAGAGCGAGGGCGAGATCTTCTTCAAGATAATCTCGACCATCTGCACCAGAGCAGCGATGACCAGAATGAAGACGATGGTCTGCATATACTCAATGCCGAGCGGCACGAGAACGTAGGTCTGGATACACCACGCAACAACTGCCGTAAGCGACATTACGAATGTAACTGCTGCACCCATACCCAGCGAGGTCTCGACCTTTGACGAAACACCGAGGAAGGGACAGATACCGAGGAACTGCGCCAATACTACGTTATTGACCAGAATCGCTCCGATGATAATTGCAAAATATGAAATCTCCATAACTACTTCTTCGCAAATTTGTTAAACAAAGCCATCAAATAGCCCAGCACGAGGAATGCTCCAGGCGCAAGGACAAATACCAGCGGCATATAATCCGCAATGCCGAACGAGAATCCGAAGATCGAGCCCGAGCCGAGCAACTCACGCACAGCACCGATAACAGTCAGCGAGAGCGTAAAGCCCAAACCGATACCTACACCATCGAGAATCGAATCCAGCGGACCATTCTTCGAAGCAAAAGCCTCAGCACGACCCAGAATGATACAGTTCACAACGATCAGCGGGATGAATACTCCCAGCGAAGCGTAGAGCGAAGGAACGTATGCCTCCATCAACATCTGGATAATGGTAACGAACGAAGCGATAACCACGATAAATGCGGGGATGCGCACCTTGTCAGGAATAAGATTCTTGATGAGCGAAATCACAAAGTTTGACATAATCAGCACCGCCATCGTAGCCACACCCATACCAAAGCCATTCTCGGCAGAGGTGGTGGTTCCGAGGGTCGGGCACATACCCAGCACCAATACGAAGGTGGGGTTCTCCTTGATAATACCCTTGAGGATAATCGAAAGTTTATTCATTGTTGCCTCCTTTCTGCGTATGCTCAACTGTCGAAGCTCCCGTAGCCACATCTGTAGGCTCGGTGCCGGTTGTAACGCTCTTATAAGCCATATATGCACGATTAACTGCATCAACGTATGCACGCGACGAGATTGTCGCTGCGGTCAGGGCGTCAATATCTCCGCCATCCTTAGTTACGGCCAACACGCCATTTACGAGCTTCTTCTGCTCGAGGTTCTGACCCTTGATGCTCGAGATGAGGGGGTTGCCCTCGTCACACATCTTGGTTCCAAGACCCGGTGTTTCGGCCTGCTGAATAACGTTCACGTTCAGCACCTCTCCCGAGGGAGCAAAGCCGACCATCAGCTTCACAACGCCATTAAAGCCGCTCTTTGTCATCGACTCAACGGCATAACCTACGGTCTTGCCCTCTGCAGTAGCGGTGTAGACCTTGATAGGCATAGCGTCGATCTCCAGATCGGTAATCTCTTTATTGTCGAATGCCGGCAGCACTGCCAACACGGCATCATTCACAGCCTTCTGCTTCGCCTCGGCGATAGGCTCAACGGTGATCATATTTACCAGACCAACGCCTGCCGACGAGATAAGTGTGATGCAGAAGAGGACTGCAACCATATTAAAAAGTGTACTTTTCATCTCTTCTCCTCCTCTACTTTTTCACGCCGAAACGCTTGGGTTTAACATACTTGTTGATAAGAGGTACCACCGAGTTCATAATAAGGATTGCGAACGACATACCCTCGGGATATGAGCCCCACAGACGGATACACATCGTAATCGCACCAATGCCGATACCATAGATAACCATTCCGCGCGTAGTCATAGGCGAGGTTGCGTAGTCGGTAGCCATATATACAGCACCGAGCACCGCACCACCAGCCAGCAGGTGGAACGCCGAGAAGTTGAGCACCAAGTGGGGTGTATCGAACGAGAATGCACCGTAAATAGCTGCAAACACAGCCATAGTGCCCAATACCGCTACGGGGATATGCCAAGTGATAACCTTGCGCCAGAGCAGGTAGCCAAAGCCGAGCAGCAACGCGAGGGTCGCAATCTCACCGACCGAGCCGGCCATAGCTCCGTTGAACATTCCGAACATATCGATCGCACCGAAGTCGACCATACCTCCCTTTGCAGCCGAGAGAGCCGTAGCACCCGAGAACGAGTCGACAAAACCCTCGAATTTGGGTGCGGGGAACGAAGTCATCTGCGCCGGATAGGCGATAAGCAAGAATACACGACCAACCAATGCCGGGTTAAAGGGGTTCTTGCCCAGACCACCGAAGGTCATCTTGCCCACTGCAATCGCAACGAACGAGCCGATAACAACAATCCACCACGGAAGACCCAGCGGCAGGTTGAAGGCCAAGAGCAGACCCGTCAATGCAGCCGAGAGGTTGCATACCGTAAGCGGGCCCTTGATGACAAATTTCTGAATCAGATACTCGAAGAGAACGCAGCTTGCCACCGCAATAGCGGTCAGCAGTGCAACTCCCCACCCGTAAACCGCAATCGACACGCAGAGAGCCGGCAGCAGTGCAATAATCACATCCGCCATAATCTTCTGTGTCGTCTGCTCGCCGTGAATGTGAGGCGACGGGGAAACAAAGAATTTATTAGCCATATTTTTTAACTTTTTTGTAATCGCTTTTTGGATTGTTGTTCGCTATTTCTTCGCTGCTGCACGAGCACGGATACGACCCATCACAGTCTGCTTACCTAAGCGGATGTAGTCCAACAGAGGCAACGATGCAGGGCAGGTATATTGGCACGAGCCACACTCGATACAGTCGGTGATGTTGTGCGCCTCGACTACATCCCACGCACCCTTGCGCGAGAGCTTCGAGAGGTAGTAGGGCTCCAGCGCCATCGGGCAGACCGAAACACACTTTGCACACTTGATACAAGCCGATGCAGCCGAGCGCGAAGCCTCCGCTCCACTTAGAATGGTGATTCCCGAGCAACCCTTCGTTACGGGCGAAGCGAGATTAACCATCGCACGACCCATCATCGGACCTCCGTTGAGCACCTTAACATCGCCCTCGGGAAGACCGCCTGCAACCTCCACCAATGCGGTGATGGGGGTACCCATACGAGTCAGCATATTCTTCGGCGAAGCCACCTGCTTACCCGTAACCGTTACGACACGCTCGATAAGAGGCTTATTCTTCTGCACAGCATCATATACGGCAACCGTTGTCGAAGCGTTGCAGACAACAGCACCAACATCAATCGGCAATCCCGGCGGAGGAGGAACCTCACGGCCCGTTACGGCTGCGATGAGCTGCTTCTCACCACCCTGCGGATACTGGGTCTTCAGCGCAACAACCTCGATGCCCTGCTCGTCGGCAACTAACTCTTTCAGGTGAGCAATTGCGTCGGGCTTATTATTCTCAACGCCGATATATGCCTTCTCAACGCCGAGTGCACGCTTCAGGATCTTTACGCCGACAACCATACGCTCGCCATACTCGAGCATTGTGCGATAGTCGGATGTGAGGTAGGGCTCACACTCCACGCCGTTGATGATAAGCACCTCGGCCTTCTTGCCCGGAGGTACCGACAACTTAACGTGTGTGGGGAACGTAGCACCACCCATACCTACGATACCTGCAGCCTTGATGCGCTCGATAATCTCTTGTGGCTCGAGCGAGCACTCCTTAACCAGCTCCTCGCTGCGGTCGATGCTCTCCATCCACTCATCACCCTCACGCTTGATGGTGATCATCATCTGGCGCAGACCCTGGCCATTGGGCTGCATATCGACAGCTGTAACCGTTCCCGAGATGGGTGAGTGGATATTTGCCGACATAAAACTTGCTGCCTCGCCGATGAGCTGGCCGGTCAGTACCTTGTCGCCTTTGGCAACCTTCGCCACAGCGGGTGCGCCGATATGCTGTCCGAGGGGGATAGTCACGACATCAGGCAACGCCATCACCTCGATAGCGCTTCCCTTGCTCCATTGCTTATTATCCGACGGATGGATTCCGCCAATAGGAAATGTCTTCATATATCGTTATTTTTTTTCGTTTTCAACACTCTCTGCCTTCGCTGTTGGGGTGACCTCAACCTTGGGGGCTTCAGCCTTCGGTGCGGGAGCTACCTTAGGCTCCTTGGGCAGTGGCGCAAGACCAATCATTGTGATCGAGCCGGTAGGGCACTCGTTCACACACTTGCGGCACAAACGGCACTTATCCGAATCGATATATGCTACGTTATTCTCTACCGTGATTGCTCCGAACTCGCACACCTTGGCACACTTGCCACAACCGATACAACCCGCCTTGCAAGCCTTCATAACCACTGCGCCCTTATCCTTCGATACGCACGACACGAAGATTGCACGCTGCTTGGGCCACTTCTTGCGCAGCTCGATAATACCCTTCGGGCAAGCCGTAACGCAAGCACCACACGATGTACACTTCTCGGCATCGACCTCCGCCAAGCCCGTTTCGGGGTTGATGTGGATAGCGTCGAACTTACAAGCCGTAACGCAGTCGCCATAACCAAGACAACCATACGAGCAGCCGGTCTCGCCTGCGTAGAGCGATGCAGCTACGGCACACGACTTAGCTCCGTCGAAAGAGTTGGTGCGGGGGCGCTTCTCGCAAGTTCCGCCACAACGTACCGTAGCCACGCGAGCCTCCTTGACGGGGGCTGCCTTGCCCAAAAAGTCGGCAATGCACTTCATCACCTCTGCGCCTGCCGCAGGGCAGTAGAGTGCCGAGATGTCGTCTTTCTTGACCAGAGCCTCAGCCATACTGCGACATCCTGCAAAACCGCAACCGCCGCAGTTTGCGCACGGAAGCATCTTCTCGACCTCATCGATGCGGGGGTCTTCTTCAACTTTGAACTTTTGGGCTACGAAGTAGAGAACTACTGCCGCCAAAACACCCAAAACGCAAAGTGTTAACACAGTAAAGAGTAAAACATTCATCTTTTATAGTTTTGAAATTGTAAAATTTACCTTTTCGCCCACCTTGCCGCCAAAGAACCATAGCAGCAGGTAGTATATCACAACTCCGCCAATCGAGCCGAGGGCAGCAATACCCTCATCCAACCCCAACAACGAGGCTGCGACAAGTACGGTAACCAAGACAACCAGCGGCGCGACATAGGCCACCGCTACGGCCCACAGGCCAACCTTGCGGCGTACGGCCACCTTTACCTCCTCGCCAACCGAGAACTCCGCAGCCGAGCGGGTCTTTACCTCGATAATCTTCTCCTCCGACTCGCTCATACCGCACGCCTTGCGCGAGGCACAGCTGCTGCAGGCGCTATTGGCAACGATCTTTACACGAACAAGATTCGCGTCGATGCTCTCGACGCGACCTTGGTGCTCAATATGTTCCGGATTTGCCATTTGGCGAGCCCTTTACGATTAGAAACTATACTTGTTAATCAGCGGCATCAATCGCTCGTGCTTGAAGGCACACGACGAGAGTCGCAGTACCGGCGGGAATTGGTAGCGCTTCTTCTCGTTGAGCATAATCATCGAGTGGATCTTCTCAACAACCTCCGAGTCGAAACCGGCATTGATGATCTCCTCGCGGTGCTGTCCCTCCTCGATCATACGGATCAGGATTGCATCGACAACCTCATACGGAGGCAGGATATCGCTATCCTTATGGTTGGGGCGCAACTCCGACGAGGGCTCCTTGGTGAGGATACTCTCGGGAATAACATCGCCAAATTCACGGTTGATATAGCGGGCTACCTGATACATCTCGGTCTTGTAGAGATCGCCCGTAACACTGAATGCTCCGGCGGTATCGCCATAGAGAGTACAGAAGCCGAGCGCATTCTCGCTCTTGTTCGATGAGTTGAGCATAACGTAGCCACTCTTATTCTGCAGCGCCATAAGCATCATTGTACGGATACGCGACTGCATATTCTCCTCGGTAGCATCGAAGTCGGTACCTCCCGTAATGGGGATCAGGGTATCCATCACAGATTTGTAAGCCTCCTTGATGGGCAATACGCTGTATTGGATGCCGAGATTCTCGGCCAACTCCTTCGCATCCTCCACCGAGCGCTCTGCCGTGAAGGGCGAGGGCATCAGAAGGGCACGCACATTCTCCTTGCCGAGCGTGTCGGCTGCGATGCAGGCAACAACGGCCGAGTCGATACCTCCCGACAGACCGATGCTTGCCTTGGTGTAACCGCTCTTTGCGAAATAATCCTTCAGACCGAGGCACGCAGCACGATAGAGCATACGGGTGTGGTCGTTGCAGGTAGAGTAGGGCATAGTCTCGATAGGTGCGGGGATATTGTCGGTGTCGAAGGTCTTGACATCCTCCTCGAAGCTCTCGAGCAACATTACGATATCGCCGCTGGGGCTAACTACGCACGAGGTACCGTCGTAGACAATCTCGCCCGAGCCACCAACGTTGTTTACAAATACGAGGGTCTTGCCCTCCACGAAGGCAACTTTGCGAATCGTGTCGTAACGGTAAGCCAGCACATCCTTGCCATATCGGCGAGCATTTACGCTGATGATCATATCGGCCTCACGCTCCATATCGTGGATCTTGCTCAAGTCATCACCTACAACCACAGCCAGGCGGTGTCCTGCCACCTCAATATACTCGTAACCTTGAGCCGGCACCAAGAAGCCCATCTCGCGGCGTGCAGTGATGAATTGCTTGCCGACAAAACGCTCGACCTGTCCGTTTGTGATTACCGCAGCGGCGCTAATGGCGCCCTGATTGGTCAGCACCGGTACGCCGACAATTGCTGTGATTCCATCGCAGTGATCCGCGATTGATTCGATCGCCTCGTCGCACAACTCAAGGAATGTAGTTTTGCGGAGGAGGTCGAATGCGGGACTTCCACTGATTGCCTGCTCGGCAAAGACTATAAGTTCAGCGCCCTGCGCTTTTGCATTCTCGATAGCGGCAATGATCTTTGCAGCATTGCCATCAATGTCGCCCGTGGTATAATTCAATTGAGCAAGAGTTATCTTCATCTCAAAAAAGTTTTTGCATTAAACTGATTCGCAAAGTTAATTATAATTTTATAAATTATAAAACTATCGGGGCAATAAATACTCTTGTTCTCGAAAAATGGTGCGAAGATGACGGGAAACGAGCGGAAATCCGGCTGTAAATTTCGGAATATTTTAAAAAGAGAGAGGATATCCGACTCCCTGTGTCGAATATCCTCAATATGCTCTATGTAATGAGAGTCGTGGCGGCTACTCTCCCTTGCCGAAAGAGTCGCGCTGACGCTTGTTCTTTTCGGTCTGCTCCACCCAGTCGGTTTGGCTCTCGAGCCAATCTATAACATCCTGAGTAAGAATGTCATTGCGGTCGCGCCACTCATTGCGATTGATGAGGCGTGTGCGATACTCGGCAATGCGCTTCGAGATGGGGAATTGCGGACGCGGCAGAGCCTCCTTCTCGGTGCGAATCGAGGGGCGTAGCGTGCGTGTGAAGACCGAATCGCGTGCAGGTCGCTTGTCATCGTGCCAAGCGAAACCATCAAGGAAGAGAGGTTGTGTGTCGGGGATCTTATCCATCGGGTAGATCGTATATGTGGGGCTGCCTCGGTAGGTGATACCCGAAACGGTCTGATCCTCGATGTAGAAGGTCATATTGGCACTCTCAATATACATCAATCCCTGCACATCTGGCGAGCCCTCCTCCTGCATATAATATATGGTCTGGGCATTGCCATCCACGTCATTGCGATAGATGTAGTTATCGCGGAAGTGGGAGATCATTGTCTTACCGGCCACCTGATTATAGTGCAGCGTGTCGATCTTGGATGTCATCATCGGCTTGCCGCTGAATTCGGCTCGGGTAATACTCTGATTTGAGGTGTACATATCGACAACGTCAGAGGTGACCTGATTCTGCTGATGCCAGAGAATCGGGGCGATGTACATACGGATAACCGAGTCGAGCGACGAGGATGAGAGCGAGTCACACACCGCCTGGAAATCGCTGCGGTAGATGCGGACATTGCGGTAGCCCAACATCAGACGATATGCCGTATCTACAACTGCCGTATCGACCATCGGGGCCTCCATTGCAACAGAATCCTCCTGTGTGGTGACAATCGAGTTGTAGAGCTCCAGGAAGAGCGAGTCGTAGAGCAGCGAGTCTGCCATAAGGGTCGAGTCCGCCTTTGCTCGAAGTGCGGAGTCTGCCCACTCGAACTTGACGCCCTTTTTGGTCAGGCGTGCGATCATCTTCAGTTTGCGAGCCTCCTCACGAGCCTTTGCTCGGGCTATCAGCGTATCTTCACGAGCCTTCAACTTATCGAGCATAGCATTACGCTTCTGCTGGCGCAATTCACCGATAGAGTCGAGCTTATCCTTCTGTATTTCAGCCTTTACGCGGGCCACGGAGTCTTTCAGTCGCCTCTGCTCCTTCTTTATCGCCTCTCGCTCCTTGAGGGCAATCTCCTTGAGCAGAGCCTTGCGCTCGGCTTTGGGCAGGGTGTCGAGGCGTGCGGCCAGCGAGTCTGCGGCGCTCATAACGGTAGACTTGAGAGAGTCACGACCGAGTGAGTCCAATCCCAGCGAGTCACGCACGGCAAGCGAATCGTTAGTCGAGAGCGAGTCGAGGGCTTTTGTTGTCATTGAGTCCACGGGCGTTGAACCTACAGAGAGAGAGTCTGCTCCCTGCTCAACTTTGCGGCTCTTGTCTGCTGACGGCAGACGTGACTCTGCATTGGCGAGCGGGGTAGTGCGGTCGCCAATATTGCCGCCGATTTCGGGCTGCTCGGACTCTGCCGAGTCGGAGCCTTTACCCTTATCTTTGTCGGCACGATTGCCACGCTCACGACGAGCTGGTTTTTCGTGATTCTTGCCATCTTTGTCGCTCTTGCCATCCTTACCCTCGGGGGCCGGTGCTACGGTAGAGTCGGGGGCTTCGGTCTTGAGCGAGTCGGGGGCCGGTGTTGCAGGTTTGGCATCCCTGATACTGTCGGCGATGCGCTGGCGCTCCTTCTCGGCTCGATCGCCCTGAGTTGAACGCGAATAGAGGATCATCGTGTCGGCACGCATAAATACCGAGTCGCCCTGTTCCGGATCGTAGCTGATAGCCGAAGGGTTGCGAGTGAGCAGGGCATTGCCCGGCTCCTTCCAATACTCGCCCCAATCGCCAAAGGCAACCATCTTATGCGAGCGGTCATCGAGCTGAATATCGTGGCGCATAAGACCATAGCCGCGCTCACGATAGTAGTCGAGACTATCGCTCCAGATCTCCTCATTTTCGGTGAGGATATATCCGTTCTTGGTGATGACGTATCTCTCGTTCTCCTTGTCGTAGAGGCCTTGGTCTGCGTAGAGGTACTCGCCCTTATCATTCCAGATATTGGTGCGGGTGAAGAAGTGGGCTTGGTCGGTATTGATGTTGTAGATCACCGAGTCGCCGATCATCTGATACTCGTTATTGGTCATCTGCACATTATCGACGCAGATGATCTGATCGCTATTCGAGTAGAAGTATCCGCGATCAGACTCGAGCATATTATCCTCGCTGGTTACGATACCTCCATCCGAGAAAGTTCCGATACTCTCGAGCGTATTGAACTTGAATTTGTATGTGTAGAGGGTGACATCCCCGTCCACAACCTTCACCAACTGTGAGTGTACCTCGGCCTCGTTTACCTCGCCATTGTACTCTGCACGGTCGCCGTAGATGTAGGTTGTGCCCTGATTGATCAGTACGTTGCCGAAGCACTCGATGCGCTTGTCGCTGTAGCGCACAGCGCTATCGCAGACGATAACTGCACCGTTATGGTGTGCCACGAAGTTGCCCACAAGGCAGTAGACCGTAGAATCCCCGTCGATATTTATCGGGTATACCACATCGGCTTTCAGGTCAACAACTTTGCCGTCTGACTCCTGGCTCGGAGATGAGAGCGGTTGCTGGTCGATGTGCATACGGTGGTCGTAGGCCGAGGCGAATCCCGCCACGACCAACACGATAATCAATATTGATAAAACTCTTGTTCGCACCTTTGCCTTGCTACTTCTTAATCCAATTCTTATTCATAAAGTCGAGGTTGCGGTACTCCGGCTCAACGTGGATGTACATAGCCTCGATCTTCTTGTTTACCCACTCGTCAAATACACGGCTCTGCTTATCCGAGAGGGCCATAGCCTCCAGTCGCAGGTAGTCATCTTTGAGTGAAGCGGGGTGGGCGGGGATGATCTCAACGAGTTTGACGATCTTGCTCAGGTTGTTGCCTACCAGATCCTGACTCTGGAATGCGGGCGAGATCTCGCCAACCTGCAATTTGCGCAGAGCGTTGTAATCCTCGATACTCTTACCGCGACCCATACCGAAGTCCTCCTCGAGGAACTTGGTGGCCGTGAGCTTCGCGTCGAAGGCGTTGTAGTGCTCCAATAGGTCGTGGTTTGTTACAATACCGCCGTTCTGCTTCGAGTGTGCATCATCCGAGAACTTCGCAGCCGCAGCCTCGAAGGTGATCGAATCCTTGCGGATAAGATCGGCAATGCTATCCAACTCCTTCAGCGGCTCAATCATCTCATCGACCGTATAGATCGGGCGCAGAAGGATGTGGCGGCAGTGGTAGAGCTCGCCACGGCTATCGATAAGCTGGATGATATGGAATCCGAACTCGGTCTCCACAACCTCCGAAACCTGTCCGGGTTTCAACTCTCGCAGTGCATCTGCGAAGGGCTGAACGAATCCGGCCAGAGCGGTAGGCTCCATCTCTCCTCCATTGAGGGCCGAGCCATCAACCGAATACATACGGGCCATTGTCGAGAACTTGGTCTTGCCGGTAACGATTCGCTCACGCATCTCGAGCAGGCGCTCCTTGGTGCGCTGCTTGGCTGCCACCATCGACTTAGGGAATTTGGTGATCTGTGCATAGACATACTGCTTTGCAATGATCGGCAGGCTATCCTTATCAAGACGCTTATAGTATCGCTCAACCTCGCCCGGGGTGATAGTTACCTTGCTGGTAACCTCGTTTTGCATAGTTGACGAGTAGGACTGCTCCTCCAAACGGCGGCGTAAAACCTCGCGGATGTGGTAGATCTGCATATTCTGTCTCTTCTCGAGAGCAGTGATAGATCCGGCATCCTCGATAAGACGGCTGATCTGGCTCTCTACTCGGCCCGACAAATCGCCTGTATTGACCTCTACCGAGTCGATAAGGGCTTGGTTGTAGAGCAGCTTCTGCAGCAGCAGAGCCTCCAGAGCCTCGGCAAATGCATCTCTATCGGATGTGTAGCCGGCTTCGCGACGACGCTGGGTCAAATCGTTTGCTGTACGCACGACATCGGAGTGGAGAATCGACGAGCCGCCGACCACCGCCACGACTTTGTCGAGCATAACTTGACGCTTCTGTGCCACTACACCCAGAAAGAGGGTTGCGGCAACTACCGAGAGAGAAACTATCTTTTTAATCATATCTTCGTTTTTTTAATCTTCAGTGCTTTTATAGATTCGAGCGTGGCCATTGGCGAGGGCCTGCTCTTTGATGATCTCTTCACGACCCTTTATCGCCTCGCTCTGGCGTTGGGTGCTGAGTACGCGGGCAATGGTTTCGCGAGCGAGCTCAAGCGGTTGTATGTCTCCTTTGTTCAAAACCTCTTTGATCTGGAAGTAGTAGACCACCCCGTCCGAGCTCATCTTCTGTACATCGCCCCTCTTCGAGAGGAACGAGTCGTAGTTGCGCGAACGTGATGTGGGCAACATCGCAAGAAAATCTCCCCACTCGGTCCATTCGGTGAACTCCTTGAGCATAAATCCGTTCTTGATACAGATGTCGGTAAAGTCTTTCTGTCGCTCAGCCTTGGGTGAACGCATCATATCGTAGAGCTTCTCGCGCTGGCGATACTTCTCGTCGAGGGAGACGATTCGTCCCTTGACTATAGTCTTGTCGAGACGGAACTCCGATTTGTGAGAGTTATAATACTCCTCAATATCGGCGTCGGTGATGATTGTGCGAGGCTCGTTGTCGATGTAGTATTGCTCGATTTTGCGGATCAGCAACGATTGGTGATACTCCTCGACCTTGCGCTCGATGTCGCTTGCCGAAGCCGAGAAGATAAGTTCCGACTCCTCCAATTTGAGCTGCTTGACGATCCAACGATCGATGTAAGCGCCCGCGAAATTGATGCTGTCGGCACCCGTGAGCGATTGGGGTATAACCTGCTCTAAGTCCGATAACTTCAACTCCTTACGGCCAACGCGAGCCACGGTGTTGTCATCAACAAAGTAGTTGGGCAACTCCTGGCACGCCACGGCTACAGCGGCGAGAGACAAAATAGCTATTTTCGATAAAATGCGCATATCCAAACGGCAAAGATAAAAAATTTACCTCAAAAAAACGTATTGCATAGCAATAATATTACTTTCGGGGTAATTTTTTTGTCTATTAGGGCTGTAATCTGTCTAATTTTGCTATATTTGGACCCGAAACCATTACAAATGTGAATTATGAGAAAAGAGTTAAAACCTAGAGATCATTCACTGATATTGAAGGCATTCCGCAGTTATTTGCAGTTTGTAAATTCAGGTCTTTATTTCCGCAAGGAGCACATCGTAGGCATCGAAAAAGTGCCTATGAACGGTACTCCTCTGGTGATTGTTTCCAACCACCAGAACTGTCTGAACGATCCTCTCTCGGTGGCGATGAATCTGACCGACCGCCGAATGAATTTTATCGCTCGTGCAAACGTCTTTAAGAATCCTATTGCTGGTAAGTTTTTGCGCAAACTCGGCCTGCTCCCCGCATACCGAATGAGCCACGAAGGATATGCCGCAATTAACAAGAATCGCGAAACCTTTGATGCTGCAGGTCAGGCACTTTGCGATGGCGAGACCGTGATGCTCTTCCCCGAGGCTGACCATCAGGATAAACGCTGGCTCGGCAACTTTAAGATCGGCTATTTGCGCATCGCATTCGAGGCTGCCGAGAAGTTTAATTTCGAGCGCGATGTGATGATTTTGCCGTCGTGTAATCACTACTCTAACTACTTCCACGCCCGTACCGATATGATGATTCGTTTCGGCGATCCGATCTCGCTTATGCCTTACTACGAAAAGTATAAGGCTGAGCCCCGAGCTACGATGACAGAGATCAATGCCGTCGTGCGCGAGAAGATTAAGGAGTTGATGTTGCATATTGACGATCTGGAGCACTACGACCAGATAGACTTCCTTCGTGAGTCGGGGTATGGTCGAAAGTATGCCATCGAACACGGATATAAATATAGATATCTTCCCTCACGCCTGCTCTCGGATCAGAAGCTCGTAGCGGCTCTGCAAGAGGCTCATAAAGAGCATCCTGAACAGATGGAGCAGATCTATGCAGATACCGCAAAGTTCGCTGAAGAGTCGAAGAAGTTGCGCATCCGCGATTGGCTCTTTATCCACAACCCCAAGTGGCCGGCAGTCTTGCTTCGTGGCCTGGGCTTGTTGGCTCTTCTGCCGCTCTTTATCGCCTCGATTATTCCTACGGGATTGCTCTTCTTGATCCCGAAAATCTTCCTGAAGAAACTGATCAAAGACCATATGTTCAACTCTTCGTTCCACGTTGGAGTTAGCGTCTTCGTGTCGGTACCTCTGTGCTTGATTCTGCCGGCAGTGCTGTTGTGGGTATTCTTGGGCACTTGGTGGGCATTGGGATATGTTGTAGCATTCCCATTTATGTTCGTCTTGGCATGGAATTATATCCGTCTCTTCTGGAAATTCGTGGGAACGTGCCAGTTTGTTAAGCGTAGCAATCGTGAGGCGGTTGATAAGTTGCGTGAACTGCGTACAAGTATCTACAATCGCTTGGACGAGCTGATTAAATAGAGATTGTCGGGCAAGGTGATTTTGAGTCGGCTTGCCTCGGTATAAAATTAGATTAGAGTAGGGTGTTGCAACAGAGGTTGCGACGCCCTATATTTTTCGTAGATTGCGCACCATAATAGCCGCGCCGCCGATGGAGATAAGCAGGGCTGCGGCCCAGACGATCCAATAGATCTCGGCCGAGGGGATGATCTCGCGGAAAGAGCTGTCATTCAGCCCGAAAGCCATAAGTGCCAGGGCGAGTCCGTTGTTGAGCGCGTGGAGAATTATTGCCGAAAAAATCGAGCGTGAACGCAGGTAAACATATCCGAGTACGAAGCCCAAAATCGTAGCGCTAAAGATCGCTGTCAGCTGGGCGTGGATAACTCCGAAAAATAGGGATGACCATATCCAAGCGGCGAAGATTCCGTACTTTGAGCGGAACGATTCGAGTACCACTCCTCGGCAGATTAACTCCTCGAAAATGGGGGCGAGAATTACCGATACAAGTATCGTGAAGAAACCTCGGCCAATTGTTGTCTGAACTTCGGGCATAAGCTCCGTAAGAGGCTCTATTGCAATCTGCAGAGCCAACATCAGAACGAATGAATTGAGTAGCAGCGACGGGTCGAAGCCCTTTCTCGAAAAGTCGGCGATTTTGCGGGTGCCACCTCTGAGTCGGCGGTAGAGTAGAAGGCCCGCAACAGAGAGTGTCATTGCTACCGGATATATCACTGCAAGAGATTGAGCCATCGAGAGTTGCGCCCATAGCGAAACCTGGTCGTCGGCGCTGCTGGCAAGAGAGATGTCAGGCAGCTCCAAACCACACATTACACACAAGCGGCTGGCCAAAATTTGGGACAAAAATACCCACATCGCCATAGCGATAAAATCGAATGCGTTCGGGAATTTGGGCCACTTGCCTGTGATTCTTTTTCTCTCCATAAAATGTGCGATTTTTTAATTTTCGGAGTCAAATATAACCATTTTCTGCGAGAAACGTCGAAAATCAATTTAATTTTATTAAATTTGTCCCCTTAAAAAGTGTTAATGTAGTAAAAAGAGCTCTTGAATGGGCGTTAAAAAAAGAGGATAAAACTATGGCAAAAGTCGTGGCTCTTGCGAATCAAAAGGGTGGTGTGGGCAAAACCACAACCGCGATAAATCTCTCTGCATCCATTGCCTTGCTCGGAAAGAAGGTGTTGTTGGTCGATGCCGATCCGCAGGCAAATGCCACTTCGGGATTAGGTTTTGATATCAATCTCGAGGGTATATACGAGTGTATTATTGGCGAGAAGAAGGCCTCGGAGGTTATTGTTAAGAGCCCCGATGTGAAGAATCTGTGGGTGCTGCCCTCGAGTATCGATCTGGTTGCTGCCGATACCGAGCTTCCTGCGATGGAGAATGGCCACCACGTTATCAAGGGTATTATCGACCAGGTGCGCGATAACTTCGACTATATCTTCATCGATTGCTCGCCCTCGCTGGGCTATACAACCGTCAACATCCTGACGGCTGCCGATTCGGTGCTGATTCCCGTGCAGTGTGAGTATCTTGCACTTGAGGGTCTGAGCAAGCTGCTCAATACCATTCGCAAGATTAAGGGCGGATTGAATCCTGAGTTGAAGATTGAGGGCTTTGTGATGACGATGTATATGCGTAACCGATTGAATAATCAGGTGGCTAATGAGGTGCGTGAGCACTTCGGAGCGCTGGCCTATGATACAATAATCCAGCGTAATATCCGTTTGGGTGAGGCACCCTCGCACGGAAAGCCAATTATGCTCTACGATGCATCGGCAACAGGTGCGGTGAACTATCTGAACCTTGCCAAGGAGTTTATCAAACGTAACCGAAAGAAGAAACAAAACGAATAAGAGATATGAAACAGAAAGGTTTAGGACGTGGCTTGGATGCCATCTTCGGAGGTGAGTCGCCCGTAGTGAAGGCGAAGCCAATGTCGCAGATGGCAGAGATTGCTGTCAAAGATATTATTCCCAACCCGACTCAGCCCCGTCGTAATTTCGACGAGGAGGCTCTTGCGGAGTTGGCAGATTCGATTCGCACACTTGGCGTAATTCAGCCCATTACGGTTAAGCCGACCACTGATGGAAAGTATATCATCATCAGCGGTGAGCGCCGTTGGAGAGCGTCGCAGATGGCCGGTGTAGAGCTCCTGCCCGCCTATGTCCGCGAGGTGGACGATACGAACCTGCACGCTATGGCAATTGTCGAGAATGTGCAGCGTCAGGATCTTAACGCTATTGAGATTGCGTTGAGTCTGCAGCGTTTGGTTGATGAGTGTGGTCTTACGCAGGATGCTTTGGCCGAGAAGGTGGGTATGAAGCGCTCGACCGTGTCGAACTATATGCGTCTGTTGCGTCTGCCTGATGAGGTGCAGTTGGCACTCAAGGAGGGTGTAATCTCGATGGGCCACGCTAAGGCTATCGCCGGTGCGGAGGATAAGAAGCAGACCTCGTTGTTGCGCAAGTGCGTGAAGAAGGATCTTTCGGTGCGTCAGATGGAGGCGCTGGTGCGCTCGCTTGCGGAGGGTTGCCCGAAGAGCGCTGCTGCTACGGATGATGAGGAGTACCCCGAGGCATATCTGCGCTTGGTGGAGCAACTCGAGAAGTTCTTCTCGCAGGATATCAGCATCAAACGTGGTAAGAATGGTGGCGGTAAGATCGTTATCGGCTTTGATAATGATGCTGACGTTGAGCGCTTTATCGAGAAGTTCAAGAAGGCTTAAGTGGAGTGCGAATGGGTAGATGGCTTAAAATAGCGGTCGTAGCGCTGGTGTTGGCGATCTTGGGTGGTGAGGCTGTGGCACAGCAGCGCTACCGTGGTCCGCGTCAAATCATCAAGGGTGGTTTGATGCAGAAGCCCGACACCCTGCGTCGTGACTCGCTACCTCGAAATCTGCAACTCGACTCTGCGATGCTTGCCCGAATTGTCGATTCGCTCGACATCGAGAGCGTGAAGGTGGATTCGGTGATTATGGATTCGCTCGCTCAGGCGGGAGTCCCCGATTCGTTACGCCATCGTGCGGCCGTTACCGAGTCGTTGCGTCGCAATATGCCCGACTCGTTGAGGGTGAAGTTTGGTCTTGTGGGTGCTGACTCGCTTGCCCTCGATTCGCTGAAGGGTAAATCGTTGGACTCTCTTGCTGTAGATTCTCTCGCGGCCGACTCGCTGAAGAAAAAACGCAAGCTTAAGCCGATACTCACCGACTCGATGTCGCTCTCGAAGGTGTGCTGGGCTGCTGCCGTGCTGCCCGGATATGGCCAGATCTATAACAAGCAGTATTGGAAGTTGCCGATACTCTACTCGACGGTCGGAGCAGGTCTGGGTATGTTTTTCTACGAGCAGAGCCGATACAAGCCGCTCAAAGCGCAGTTTGATGAAATAACCAACAATAGCCTTAACCGCACGCCTGCGCTTGATCGACTGCAGACCAATATGATACGCAGCAATACCCGTAAGCAGATCTATCTTGGCCTTACCATTGCCTCGTATCTCTACTTCATTGGCGATGCAGCTATGAATTATGCCACCAATGAGGTCTCGAGTGTTACGCGTGCTACCTCCCTCTCGGTAATCTGTCCGGGTGCCGGCCAGATCTACAATAAGAGCTATTGGCGAGTGCCGATCGTCTTGGGTGGTTTTGCTACGACAATCTACTGTGTGGATTGGAATAACCGAGGTTTCCAGCGATTCAAGAAGGCCTACCGACTGAAGGCTGATTACGATAAGAATCCGAGCAACTATCCTTCGGGTTCGACCGATGAGTTTAGGGGTCGCTATTCGGCAACCTTCCTCAAGAACCTGCGTGATAGCTATCGTCGTAACCGAGATTTGTGTATAATCCTCACGGCAGGTATGTATATTTTGCAGATTATCGACGCCCACGTCGATGCCCACCTGCGTGACTACGATATTTCGGACGACCTCTCGATGAATGTTGTTCCTGTGATAGACTATACCTATTCGCCGTCGTTGGGCGATTCGCGACCTATGTTCGGTATGAATATGAGTTTCAATTTTTAATCAGTGCAGATGAAGAAAAAATATATCTGCCTCACGCTCTTGCTCGCATTTTTACTCTGTGCGGAGGGTGTGGAGGCTCAAAGTCGTTTTAAGCAACTCTTTCAGCGCAAGGATCGAGTGCGCCGAGAGAGAGGCTTCGAAGTTAAGAAGATCGTAAAGCCCGATTCGACATTTATGGTCGATAGCTCGCTGCTTTCTCGTGTTGTTGAGGTGCAGCCGAGCCCTTCCCCGAAGGCGGATAGCGTGGTGGCTGTGATCCCCGAGCCCGAAAAGTCCGAGGTGCGCCCCTATAATCCATACCTCAATCTAAAACTTACGCCGTCGGCGATGGATTCGCTGGTGGCCTCGTGGAGTGAGTCGCAGAGTGCGCTGGCCTTCGATAAGTTCTTTGCCGATTACATCGCTATCGACTCTCTGCCTGCAAGCTCCTCTTCGCTGCCCGATTCGGTCTACGAGTCGCGCCTGAAGGCTCTGGCATCGCCCATTCAGCTGCCCTATAACTCGATTGTCAAGAACTATATCAATCGCTATACCGATACTCGTTACGGCACTATTAACCGCATTCTCTCACTCTCGCAGTACTACTTCCCCATCATTGAGGAGGAGTTGCTGCGTGCCGGACTGCCGGTGGAGTTGAGAGCTATGGCGATTATCGAGTCGGCACTTGCCCCCACGGCGATGTCACCGCGTGGAGCGGTGGGTTTGTGGCAGTTTATGCCCTATACAGGTAAGAGCTACGGCCTGGAGGTGAACTCGCTGGTTGATGAGCGCCGTGACGCGGTACTCTCGACCCGTGCTGCTTGTAAATATATGAGCGATCTGTACAGCATCTATAACGATTGGACTCTCGCCATTGCAGCCTACAACTGCGGCCCGGGAAATGTGAATAAGGCGCTGGCTCGTGCGGGTGAGGATTGTAAGACCTTCTGGGATATCTATTGGTATCTGCCCCCCGAGACCAGAGGATACGTGCCGGCATTTATCGGTGCGTCGTATGCCTATGCCTACCACAAGAGTCACGATGTGAAGTACGAGCCCTCGCCACTGCCGTTGGCTACCGATACGATCACCGTGCGACGCATTATGCACTTCGAGCAGATCTCATCTACGATTGATCTGCCGATCGAGATGCTGCGCAAGCTCAATCCGCAATATAAACTCGATATTATCCCCGCAACGACAAAATCCTATGCGCTGAAGCTGCCCACGCAGTTTGTGACCCGATATATCAAGCACGAGGAGGAGATATTCAGTAAGGATTCGACCTATCTGAAGGAGTATATCAATCCCGCAAATATCGACAAAAAGAAGCTCGAACGCCCAGGCTTTGTCTATACGGTAAAGAAGGGCGATACGTTGAGTGGCATTGCCAGCCGCTATCGAGTTTCAGTAAAGAATCTGATGCGTTGGAATGGTCTGCGTAGCGCCAATTCGCTCCGCATAGGTCAGAAAATCCGCATTGAACGAGGTCTGTAATGTGTTAAATATAATTGCTGTATGCGCTTCGATCAACACGATATAATCGTTGCTCCGGCAACTGCTACAGGTGGAGCTATCGCCGTTATCCGCGTGAGTGGAGAGGGGGCGGTGGAGTGCTGCGATAGGATCTTTAGGGGTCGCACTTCGCTTGCTGCGGCTAAACCCTATACGGTCCACTATGGCGAGATTGTCGATGGTGGGCGAGTTCTTGACGATGTGCTGGTGACCATCTTCCGCGCTCCGCACTCCTACACGGGCGAGGATGGTGTCGAGATCTCGGTGCACGGCTCTCGCTATATCGTTAGCGAGGTGATGGCTCTGTTGGTGCGTCACGGTGCGCGTATGGCTACTGCCGGCGAGTTCTCGGTAAGAGCCTTTCTGGCTGGAAAGATGGATCTGTCGCAGGCCGAGGCTGTGGCCGATATGATCGCCTCGTCGTCGCGTGCTTCGCACTCGTTGGCCTCGACGCAGATGCGTGGCGGATACTCCGCATCGCTTGCTGAGTTGCGTGCTAAGTTGCTTAATGTAGCCTCGCTCGTCGAACTTGAGTTGGACTTTGCGGAGGAGGAGGTGGAGTTTGCTGACCGATCGCACTTGGCTGCAATGCTCGATGATGCGGCAGCTCAGATCAACCACCTGTGTGACTCTTTCCGCCTTGGAAATGCCATTAAGGAGGGTGTCGCAACGGTCATTGTGGGCGAACCAAATGTGGGTAAAAGCACTCTGCTCAACCGCCTGGTAGGCGAGGAGAGGGCAATGACCTCGGATATTGCCGGTACTACGCGCGATACGGTTGAGGTGATGTGTAATATCGATGGCGTGGTCTTTCGTTTTGTCGATACGGCAGGTCTGCGCGATACCGATGATCAACTCGAGCAGATGGGTATCGACCGCACTATGCGAGCACTGGAACAGGCCCGAATCGTGATACAGATGGTCGATGCTAACGACCCCGAGCAGAGCGAAGCGATCGTTGTGGGTGCCGAGCAGACGCTGATTCGTGTGGCAAATAAGATTGATAAATGTGCGGCGTCGGCGGGTCGTGGTGCAGACGCGGATAATACTATATATATATCAGCAAAGAGCGGCGAGGGCGTTGACGAATTGCGCCGACAACTGCGTGCAACGATTGATACCGAGCGCATCTATGCGGGTGAAACGGTGATCTCTAATGGCCGCCACTATGAGGCTCTTGAGCACGCTTCGCGAGCGCTGCAGCAGGCCCGCAGGGCTCTCGATGATGGACTCTCGGGCGAACTGCTCAGCGAGGAGCTCCGCGAGATCCTCCACCACCTCGGCGAAATCACCGGCGAAGTCACCTCCCAGGATATCCTCACCAATATCTTTTCAAAATTCTGCATCGGCAAGTAACTAACGCCCTCTAATGCACACTACTAAACGCTAACGCCTACAAAGAGCAACAGAAA
>JAGBVQ010000053.1 GCA_017630245.1 Alistipes sp.
CTTCGAAGTTACATCGAGCGTATACTCCTCTTTACCAAGCGACGAATCGAGCGAGAGAACGATACCCTTCTTAGCCTCCTTGTTGATTGCAAGGGTCATATTACCCTCCTTTGCAACATACTCTGCAAAGATCTCTGCCGGACGTACCAGCGACTCATCGGTCGGAACGATTACGGTCTTGGGTGTAACTACAAACTCACCCTTCGCTACCTGAGCCTCCACAGGTCGGGGAATAATTACCGTTGCGCTCTGAGCCGACACGGTAAGCGCTGCAACAAGCGCAGCAAAAGTCAAAAGAATTTTTTTCATATAAATATAAATATAAGTTGGTTTATCTGATTTTATCGAAATGGCTGCCACCTATTTCTCATCCACACCATCGTAGAAGTAGGTCGCGTAGTGGTGGAAACCGGCCTTATCGTAGAGCTTACGCATATACTGCATACGTCGAGCGAAGTCGTCAAAGTTCTTCTCGCCCTGCGACCAACCGACCTCTGCCGTAGCCGCCATACGGGGCAACATCTTGGTCTGCACACGCTCGAAGGTCTTGACAAACTCGGTCCAGAGGTTACACTGCACACCCTTGATACTCTTGCACTGCTCGGGAGTGAGTTTCTCGTAGGGGTCGAGGCTGTAGGCCTTGCGCAATGTTACTGCAGTTCTGCAGTGCAGATCACCCTCCTTATTGGTGTAGGGGCGCTTAGTCTGATAGTAGTTCATATAGCAGAAGAGCTTGGGCGAGAGAATTACATCATTACCCAAAGATGTCACCTGCTGACGATTCTTATCCTGCCAGAGCATCAACGTCACGCTCTTATTTACACCACCGTGGATCACCTCATCCCAACCGACAAGCGTGCGGTTGTGCTTCTCGAGAATCTTCTCGACACGACGAGTAAAGTAGCTCTGGAGCTCGGTCTCATCCTTCAGGCCCTCCTCCTGGATACGCTTCTGACAGTGGGGACACTCCTTCCAACGTACATTGGGCGCCTCATCACCACCAAGGTGGATATACTTCGAGGGGAAGAGATCGAATACCTCAGCCAAAACCTCCTCAACAAACTTGAAGGTCGACTCCTTACCTATGCAGAGCACATCCTCGCTGACACCCCAAGTAGGACGCACCTCGAACTTCTCATCACGGCAACCAAGCCAATTGTACGAAGCGAGCGCAGCCACCATATGACCCGGCATATCGATCTCGGGAATAACCTCTACGTAACGCTCAGAAGCATACTTGACGATATCGCGGATCTCCTCCTGAGTGTAGTAACCACCATAGGGCATACCGTCATACGACTGAGAGTCCCAGCGACCGATAATGGTCTGCTTGCGGATCGAGCCCTTTCTTACTAGGTTTGGATACTTCTTGATCTCGATACGCCAGCCCTGGTCCTCGGTAAGGTGCCAATGGAAGGCATTCATCTTGTGCATCGCAATCATATCGATAAACTGCTTAACCTCCGCAACCGTAAAGAAGTGACGACAAACGTCGAGCATCGCACCACGATAGCCGAGCAGCGGTTTATCCTTAATCGATACGGCCTGCAACTCAACGCCCTTCTTTGCGGGCTGACCTGCCGACAACATCTGGCGGAGACTCTGCAAACCGTAGAATACACCCTGCGGCGTGCCACCATTGATCGCAACACCCTTCGAAGTTACATCGAGCGTATACTCCTCTTTACCAAGCGACGAATCGAGCGAGAGAACGATACCCTTCTTAGCCTCCTTGTTGATTGCAAGGGTCATATTACCCTCCTTTGCAACATACTCTGCA
>JAGBVQ010000054.1 GCA_017630245.1 Alistipes sp.
CCACAAGTTGCGATACAAACGACAAGCAAGAGTCCCGAATGAAGTTGTGGTACGACACCCCTGCCGATGAGTTTATCGAGGCATTGGTTATGGGTAATGGTCAGATGGGTGCTACAATCTACGGAGGTGTCAGCAGCGAGAAAATATCGCTGAACGAGATCACGTTATGGTCAGGCGAGCCGGTAAATTCCAACGCCGATACCGAAGCCTCAAAGGAGGCTTTGTGCAAAATCCGCAAGGCTCTTGCCAACGAGAAGTACTACGAAGCCAACAAATTACAGCGCCACTTGCAGGGAGGTTTCTCGCAGAGCTATCAGCCTATGGCAACGCTCCATATCGACTTTGGAGATAGCCCAAAAGCTACCGACTACCGCCGAGAGCTTGACCTTAAAACCGCCACCACAAAGATAGGCTACTCTCTCAACGGGACAAGATACACCCGTACTTGCTTCATATCGCATCCCGACAAAGTTATGGCAATTGAGCTGGTCGCAAAGGGTAGAGGTGCAATCAATGGCGAAATCTCGCTACCAAGCCTATTGCACCATACATCGACGACCGCTGACGGCATCCTGATAACAGAGGGTTATGCACCCTATAACATAACCCACCGCAAGGAGGTTTTCTGGGACGAGGATCGCGGAATCCACTTTGCGACTCTGGCTAAGCCCGTAGAGTATGATGGCAAGATTACATTTTCGGAGGACAAACTGCAACTACACGATTGCAAGCGAGTCGTTCTGCTCATCACTGCCGCCACAAGCTTCAATGGATACGATAAAGACCCCGTTCGCGAGGGTCGTGACTATATGGCCATTGCCCGCCAGCAGTTGGCAAATGCCGAAAAACTAACATTCAAAGAGTTGCGCAAACGACATATTGCAGACTACTCATCTCTGTTCAACCGTGTAGATATAGAGTTCAATGGCGAGGATAAATCACACATCCCAACCGACCAGCGCTTGCGGGAGTATACAAACGGAGGCGAGGATAGGGATTTAGAGGCTCTATATCTCCATTTTTCGCGTTATCTGACCATCTCGGCATCACGCACTAACTCTGTTCCAATGAACTTGCAAGGCATTTGGAATGAGGCCTTACACCCCGAATGGAAGAGTAACTACACAACAAACATAAACATCGAGCAGAACTATTGGCCTACCGAAGTCATGAATCTTTCGGAGCTTCACGAGCCGATGCTCTCATTCATCTCAAATCTTGCCAAAACAGGAACATATACCGCCCGCAATTACTTCGATTGCAGCGGCTGGGCTGCATGCCACAACTCCGATATTTGGGCAATGTCCAACCCCGTAGGAGAGCAACGTGGCAAACCTCGCTGGGCAAATTGGAATATGGGAGGAGGGTGGATGGCTACCCACTTATGGGAGCACTATCTTTACACACTTGACAGAGAATATCTTGCCGAGAGAGCCTATCCGCTATTGAAAGGAGCTGCGGAGTTTTGCTGTGATTTTCTCGTTGAAGATAAGCAAGGATATCTAGTTCCCTCGCCCTCAACATCCCCCGAAAACGAATTTATCGACCCCTCAACCGGCAAGATTGTCGCTACTTGCTACGGTTCGACTTGCGATTTGGCAATCATACGCGAAGTGCTGACAGCAACGATCTCGGCGGCAGATGTTTTAGATATAGATAAACCGCTGCAGGAGAAGTGGCAAAGCACAGTATCACAACTCTATCCCTACCAAATAAGCCCCAACGGCTACCTCCAAGAGTGGTATCACGACTTTAAGGAGCGCGATCCCCAGCACCGCCACCTCTCACATCTAATCGGTCTGTTCCCCTTCAACCAGATAACCCCGACCACCACTCCCGAATTGGCAGAGGCCGTCAAGCAGACATTATGCAGACGAGGTGATAGAGCTATGGGATGGTCAACAGGTTGGAGAATAGGTCTTTATGCGCGATTACTCGACAGCGAAAAGGCCTACTCGATTTATCGACTTCTGCTCAACGTTACACGCCAAACCAAGCAGACATACAAAGGCATTGAGGGTGGCACCTATCCCAATATGCTGGATGTAGGACCTCCGTTCCAGATTGACGGTAACTTAGGTGCTCCGGCAGGTGTAGTGGAACTTCTGTTGCAGTCCCAGAGTGGCGCAATAGATCTTCTGCCGGCACTCCCATCCGCTTGGAAGAGTGGATCATTCCGAGGGCTGCGGGCTCGTGGAGCATTTGAAATAGACCTCAAATGGCGAAACGGAGCAGTAGAGAGTGGCTCTATTCTCTCGCTCGCAGGAGAAAGATGTAAGGTGCGCAGCCGAACTCCAATATCGGTCAATGTAGCAGAGTACGAGAGCCGCAAAGAGGGAGATTTCTACGTAGTAGAATTCGACACGGAGTGCGGCAAAAAGTACAAAATTAGATAATTCGTAAATCATTGCACAATTACGCACGTTTTCTCATCGTTTTTCACTATATTTGCGAGTTAATATAAACATTACAATTGAATACTATGAAAGTTGCAATTATCGGATACGGAAAGATGGGACGCGAGATTGAGAGCATCCTTATCGAGCGCGGACACAATGTTTCACTTATCATTGACGAGGCTAATGTCGCAGACCTGAATCAGGAAAATCTCAATGGAGTAGACGTAGCTCTGGAGTTCACCACTCCCTCTACTGCATATAATAACATTCGTAAGTGTATCGAGTGCGGCACTCCCGTAGTGAGTGGCACAACGGGCTGGACCGAGCGTCTGGAGGAGCTTAAGTCCCTCTGCGTCGAGAAGGGTAGTGCGCTCTTCTACGCATCGAACTACTCTCTGGGCGTCAATATGATGTTCCGCCTCAACCGTCGCCTTGCCGAGATGATGAATCGCCATCCGCAGTACGATGTCAATATCGAAGAGATTCACCACATCCACAAGAAGGACTCTCCGAGTGGCACAGCCATAACCCTTGCCGAGGGCATTCTCGCCGAGGTTGAGCGCAAGTCCGGTTGGGAGAATCCTACGCTCGTCGAGTTCAATGACGAAGGCGAGCCTATCGTTCACTCTATGGGCGAGGCTGCTCCCGAGAATATCGCAATCAACTCTCTGCGCGAGGGCGAGACTCCGGGTATCCACACCGTAACCTACGACTCGGAGGATGATCTGTTGCAGATCGTGCATATCATCAAGAATCGCCGTGCGTTAGCTATGGGTGCGGTCATTGCAGCCGAGTTCCTCTGTGGCAAGAAGGGTTGCTATTCGATGGATGATCTCTTGCAGTAATTTCAAAAGCTAAAATGTCCTACTATGGAGAAGATTAAGGAGTTTTTCAAGAATCGTTGGGTCAAATTTTCGGCTGTAGCGTTGATCTACACGCTGCTGGCAGTGGTATGGACCGGCAATCTATGGATGTTGCTGGGCTTGGCTGTGATCTACGATATCTACATCTCGAAACTCTTCTATCGATATGTTTGGCGCCACAATGCCGAGCTTCGCAAACGTAGTGCAACCTATAACTTTGTCTACGAGTGGGTTAGCGCAATCATCTTTGCAACGGTGGCAGCTACGCTGATTCACATCCTAGTGTTCCAGCTCTATGTCATCCCGACCTCATCGATGGAGAAGAGCCTGCTGATTGGCGACTACCTCTACGTCAGCAAGCTCGCATACGGTCCGCAGATGCCCAACACACCTCTCTCATTTCCCTTTGTGCACCACACTATGCCCTGGTCGCAGAGCAAAAAGTCGTTCTCGGAGGCGATAAAGTGGCCCTACCACCGACTCAAAGGTCTGGGTAAGGTAGAGAGAGATGATGTGGTGGTCTTCAACTTCCCGGCAGGCGACACCGTTCTGCTCGAGAATCAGGCTGTGACCTACTACGATGTTCTGCGCCAATACACCGACGAGTTGGGCGAGGAGGCTGGCCGCGCACGTCTTAATCGTGACTACACCATAATCTCGCGCCCTGTGGATAAGCGTGAGAACTACGTTAAGCGTTGCGTCGGTATTCCGGGCGACACTATTCAGATTATCGACACCGAACTCTTCGTCAATGGCCAAAAGCAGATTGAACTCCCCGGCAAGCAGCATATCTACTTCGTGCAGAGCAGCGCTCCCATATCGAAGTACGCCATCGAGAATTGTGGCATCACCGAGTGGAGCGGCAGTGGCAACTACTACTATATGACTATGACCGAGGAGGCTGCCCAGAGGGTTAAGGCCCTCTCTAACGTGGTTAATGTAACGCTCTACAACGCTACTATGCCCTCCGGCGAGGCCTTCCCCCATAGCGAGAACTTCCCGTGGACACAGGATAATTTCGGTCCTCTGTGGATTCCTCAGAAGGGTGCAACCGTTGCCCTCACCCTCGAGAATCTGCCCCTCTACGAGCGCATAATCACCGCATACGAGGGTCATACGCTCAAGGTTGATGGTGAGCAGATCGTAATCGACGGCACGCCCGCTACGGAGTACACCTTTGCAATGGATTACTACTGGATGATGGGCGACAACCGCCACAACTCGGCAGACTCGCGCTTCTGGGGTTTTGTACCCGAAGACCACATTGTCGGCAAGGCATCCTTTATCTGGTACTCGTCAGATAAGGAGCAGGGCAATATTCGCTGGGATAGAATCTTCAACAAGATTAAATAAACACAAGTGGCAGAGCAGAAAGACTCATACCTAACCATCGCAGCACCGGCCGAGGCGATATATAAGGAGAAGAGCAGTAAATTTCTCACTTACGCCTATCCTGTGCGCACCGAGGAGCAGATACGCGAACACCTCGAGGTGCTCTACAAGCGTCACTATGACGCTACACACCACTGCTATGCGTGGCGATTGGGTCCTCACGGCGAACAGTTCCGTGCCAATGACGATGGCGAGCCTTCGGGTACGGCAGGAAAACCGATTCTGGGTCAGTTGCTCTCGAACGATTTGACCGACTGTCTGGTTGTTGTTGTGCGCTACTTTGGCGGCACAAAGTTGGGCGTTTCGGGCCTTATCTCGGCATATAAAGAGTCTACAGCCGCAGTTATCGAGGAGGCAGAGATAATCGAAAAAACAGTCGATAGAGTCTTTACGCTGGAGTATCCCTACCTGGTAATGAACGATGTGATGCGTATCATCAAGGAGGAGCAGCCCAACATCCTCTCTCAGGAGTTCGACAACCTCTGCACAATGCACCTCTCAATGCGCGAGAGTAGAGCCGAAGCACTGCTCGGCAAACTTCGCAAAGTTGAAGGAGCCTCAATTTTAGAGTAATTTTATGTCCGACAAGAAGCATACGATACACATTAAGGGTGCGAGAGTTCATAACCTCAAGAACATCGATGTCGATATTCCCCACAACACGCTAACCGTCGTTACGGGCCTATCGGGATCGGGCAAATCGACCCTGGCCTTCGACACAATCTTTGCCGAGGGTCAGCGTCGCTATGTGGAGAGTCTTTCGGCCTACGCACGCCAATTCCTCGGACGCATCAACAAACCCGATGTCGATATGATCTCGGGCATAGCCCCCGCTATTGCCGTCGAGCAGAAGGTCAATACACGCAATCCTCGCTCGACCGTTGGCACCACGACCGAGATTTATGACTATCTCAAATTGCTTTATGCCCGCATCGGCAAGACCTTTTCGCCTATCTCGGGCCAAGAGGTCAAGTGCTACGACACGGATGAGGTTATACGCTTTATCCTCTCGCATGAGGAGGGCACACGCGTAATGATTGCAGCGCCGCTGCTGCTTGCCGAGGGTCAAGGTCTTATCGAGAAGATCACCCTGCTCGTAGCCGATGGCGTGCAGCGACTCTGGGTCGATGGGGAGCTACTGCTTGTGGAGGAGTTTATGCCCCGCATAACACTCGAGACCGGAGCGGAAGGACTCTATCTTATCCTAAGCCGTGCGAAGGTTTCGAATGATGACGACACCGCCTCACGCCTGAGAGATGCCGTAGAGAGAGCATTTAACTACGG
>JAGBVQ010000055.1 GCA_017630245.1 Alistipes sp.
TGCAGAGTATGTTGCAAAGGAGGGTAATATGACCCTTGCAATCAACAAGGAGGCTAAGAAGGGTATCGTTCTCTCGCTCGATTCGTCGCTTGGTAAAGAGGAGTATACGCTCGATGTAACTTCGAAGGGTGTTGCGATCAAGGGTGGCACGCCGCAGGGTGTATTCTACGGTCTGCAGAGCCTTCGTCAGATGTTGTCGGCAGGTCAGCCCGCAAAGAAGGGTGTCGAGTTGGAGGCTGTATCGATTAAGGATAAACCGCTGCTCGGCTATCGTGGTGCGATGTTCGATGTATGTCGCCACTTCTTCACCGTTAAGGAGGTTAAGAAGTTTATCGATATGGTCGCAATGCACAAGATGAACGTTATGCATTGGCACCTTACTGAGGACCAGGGCTGGCGTATTGAGATCAAGAAGTACCCCAACCTTATCAAGAAGGGTTCGGTGCGTAAGGAGACTATCCTTGGCCGTAACCGCTCGACTTCGTATGACGGAACTCCCCACGGTGGCTACTACACTCAGGAGGAGATTCGCGATATCGTGAAGTATGCTGCTGAGCGCTATATCGAGGTTATTCCCGAGATTGATATGCCGGGTCACATGGTGGCTGCGCTCGCTTCGTACAATTGGCTTGGTTGCCGTGACGAGAAGTTTGAGGTACGCACCAAGTGGGGTATCAGCGAGGATGTACTCTGCGTAGGTAAGGAGTCGACCTTCGAGTTTATCGAGGGCGTTCTGGAGGAGGTGTTCGAGCTCTTCCCCTCGAAGTATATCCACCTTGGTGGTGACGAGGCTCCCCGTGTTCGTTGGAAGGAGTGCCCTCTCTGCCAGAAGCGTATTAAGGATGAGAACCTCAAGGATGAGAATGAGCTTCAGAGCTACTTTACTCACCGCGTTGAGGCTATCCTTGCAAAGCACGGTCGCAAGATTATCGGTTGGGATGAGGTTACCAAGGGTGGCGTAAATAAGAGCGTTACCGTGATGCTCTGGCAGGATAAGAATCGCCAGCACGCTACAACTCTCGGTAATGAGGTGATCCTCTCTCCGAAGAAGCACTGCTATATGGATTACTACCAGACTCGTCGCCCCGATTCGAATAAGGAGGGCCCGATGTTTGCAACCCGTATCGTGACGCTGCGCGATGCTTACAACTTGAATCCCTATGAGAACCTCACTGCAGAGCACCACAAGAATATCAAGGGTGTGCAGTGTAACCTCTGGACCGAGTTCATCTCGACCTTCGAGCGTGTAGAGCACAAGATGTTGCCCCGTATGGCGGGTATTGCTGAGGCCGGCTGGTCGCAGGGCGAGAAGAACTTCGATGACTTCGCTCGTCGCGTGGAGCACCTGCGTAAACTCTACGATAAGGCTGGTTTCCACCACTATGCAACCTACTTCTTCGATGGTGATGACGAGAAATAGGCGTTAGCGGAAGACCTAACAATAGAAGAGGCGACCACATCGTTGGTCGCCTCTCTCATTTTATATATATGTAAATAGATTCGCTCTATCTATCGCTTCGAATCGATTACCTCGCAGATGCGGTCGAAGACCTCATCCATTGTGCCGAGTCCGTCGATGCTGAAGTACTTACCCTGAGCCGAGTAGTAGTCTGCTACGATCTCGGTCTGTGCGCGATATGTCGAGATGCGGTTGCGGATGATATCCTCCGAAGCGTCATCTGCGCGACCCGAATCCTTACCGCGGAACAGAATGCGATTAACCAACTCCTGCTCGGGTACATCCATATAGATCATCATATCAACCTTCAGTCCATTCTCGGCGAGGATCTCGTCGAAACGCTCTGCCTGGAAGGTTGTGCGGGGGAAACCGTCGAAGATGTTGCCTGCACACTCCTTGTTCTCGCTAACGTAGTTTGCGATGATGTTGATTACAACCTCGTCGGGAGCGAGCTCTCCGCGCTGGATAGCGGCAGCCACCTGCAAACCGAGTTCGGTCTCGTTCTTGATTTCGTTACGGATAATCTCGCCTGTCGATACGTGATTAATGCCGTATTTCTCCTTGAGTCGTGCCGCCTGCGTACCCTTACCGCAGCCCGGAGCACCGAATAATACAATGTTAAGCATTTCTGTATAAATAACTTTTCAGTGCCACAAAGATACAAAAACTATTCAAAAAAGTTTGTAAAAAATTTTAATTTATTTTCTCTGCAACAAAAAAGATGAGGGCACCGCAAGGCACCCTCATCTTTTCGTATATTGGTTATATTAGTCCTCCAACTTTGCAGCAAGGAACTCGCGGTTCAGGCGAGCGATGTGTGCAATCGAAACTGCCTTCGGACACTCTGCCTGGCAAGCACCTGTGTTGGTACAGTTACCGAAACCGAGCTCATCCATCTTGGCAACCATCGCCTTAGCACGACGTGCACCCTCAACGCGACCCTGAGGCAACTTAGCAAGCGACGATACACGAGCAGCTACGAAGAGCATAGCCGAACCGTTCTTACAAGTAGCAGCACAAGCACCGCAACCGATACAAGCTGCTGCATCCATCGACTCGTCAGCATCAGCCTTAGCGATAGGAATTGCATTAGCATCGGGCACCGAGTTAGTGCGTACCGATACGAAACCACCTGCCTGGAGAATCTCATCGTAAGCGCCACGGTTTACTACGAGGTCCTTGATTACGGGGAACGCAGCCGAACGCCACGGCTCGATTACGATAGTCTCGCCATCCTTGAACTTACGCATATAGATCTGGCAAGTTGTAGCTGCGTTGCCGGGACCGTGAGCACGGCCGTTGATGTGCAGCGAGCACATACCGCAGATACCCTCGCGGCAGTCGTGGTCGAATGCCACGGGCTCCTCGCCCTGGTGTACGAGATCGTTGTTGAGAATGTCGAGCATCTCGAGGAATGATGTATCGGGAGAGATGTTGTCAACCTGATAGGTCTTGAAAGCTCCCTTCGACTTAGCGTCCTTCTGACGCCATATCTTTAATGTAAATTTCATCTTTCGTGTTTATTAAAGTTTGACGCCTTGATTAGTTCTTGTAGTTACGCTGTGCACGGTGAGTGAACTCATACTCGAGCGACTCCTTAGTGAGCTCGGGTGCCTCGTCCATACCCTTGTATTCCCAAACTGATGCGTATGCGAACTCCTCATCGTGACGAAGAGCCTCGCCCTCCTCGGTCTGGTGCTCCGAGCGGAAGTGACCACCACACGACTCCTCGCGGTTGAGCGCGTCGCGTGCCATAAGCTCGCCAAGCTCGAGGAAGTCTGCAAGACGCAGAGCCTTCTCCAACTCAACGTTGAACGAATCTGCAGTACCCACAACCTTAACATCCTGCCAGAACTCCTTGCGCAGAGCCTGAATCTCGGTGATTGCCTTCTCGAGTGACTCCTTGGTACGAGCCATACCCACGTTGTCCCACATAATCAGACCCAGACGCTTGTGGATATCGTCTACCGACTGCTTACCGTTGATCGACATAAGCTTCTCGATGCGCTCCTTAACAGCCTTCTCTGCCTCGTCGAACGCTGCAGTAGTGGTGTCAACCTTCGGAGCCTGAATCTTAGCCGAGAGGTAGTCGCCGATAGTGTAAGGAAGTACGAAGTAACCGTCAGCCAGACCCTGCATAAGAGCCGAAGCACCCAGACGGTTAGCACCGTGATCCGAGAAGTTAGCCTCACCGATAGCGTACAAGCCCGGGATAGTGGTCATAAGGTTGTAGTCAACCCAGATACCACCCATTGTGTAGTGAACTGCGGGGAAGATCTGCATAGGCTCCTCGTAGGGGCTTACGTCGGTGATCTTCTCGTACATATCGAAGAGGTTGCCATAACGCTGCTTGATGATATCCTTACCCAGACGCTCGATAGCGGTCTTGAAGTCGAGGAATACAGCCAAACCGGTCTCGTTTACGCCATAACCAGCATCGCAACGCTCCTTAGCAGCACGCGAAGCTACGTCGCGCGGTACGAGGTTACCGAATGCGGGATAACGACGCTCCAAGTAGTAGTCGCGATCCTCCTCAGCGATATCCGACGGCTTCTTAGCGCCCGAGCGGATAGCCAATACATCCTCCATCTTCTTGGGAACCCAGATACGGCCATCGTTACGCAACGACTCCGACATAAGGGTCAGCTTCGACTGCTGTGTTCCGTGGATAGGAATACAGGTCGGGTGGATCTGAGTAAAGCAGGGGTTAGCAAAACCTGCACCCTTGCGGTAGCACTGGAA
>JAGBVQ010000003.1 GCA_017630245.1 Alistipes sp.
ATTCTCAGCCCTTCCTTATAATCCTGTCCCAAAACTTCCTCTGTCTTTTGGAAGTCATACTTCTCATGTAGTCGATTTTGCAACCCAAATCGTGCTTTGCCGAAATGTTTGGTTCGCTGCGATTAACGCTTGCTGAACTGGAACTTGCGGCGTGCTCCGGGCTGACCGGGCTTCTTACGCTCAACCTCGCGCGAGTCACGAGTGAGGAAACCGTTCTTCTTCAATACCGAACGGTACTCTGCGTTAACCTCGCAAAGTGCGCGGGCAATACCCATACGAGCTGCCTCTGCCTGGCCCTTGATACCACCACCATCGAGATTGATGGTTACGTCGAACTGACCCTCAGTCTCGGTTACCAGCATAGGCTGCTTAACCTCATAACGAAGGATCTCCAACGAGAAGTAGTCCTCAAGCGACTTGCGGTTGATTGTAATCTGACCCTTACCCGGCTTCACGAATACGCGAGCCACAGCTGCCTTACGGCGACCAACGGTGTTTACAACTTCCATAGTTTTCTTTACTTAATCTCGTTTAATTTAATAGTTTTGGGGTTCTGTGCAGCGTGAGGATGCTCAGCACCTGCATAAACCTTCAAGTTCTTGAAGAGGTGATCACCAAGACGAGTCTTGGGGAGCATACCGCGAACGGCCTCCTCAATTACAAATTCGGGCTTGCGAGTGAGATACTCTGCGGGGGTAGCGAAACGCTGACCACCGGGATAGCCCGTGTGACGAACATAGACCTTGTCGGTCATCTTCTTGCCGGTGAGCTTCACCTTCTCGGCGTTGATTACGATAACGTAGTCACCGCAATCTACGTGGGGAGTGTAGCTCGGCTTGTGCTTTCCGCGCAGGATCTTCGCGATCTGCGATGAAAGGCGACCCAATACCTCGTTGGTAGCATCGATAACAACCCACTCTTTGTTGGCTGTCGCTGCATTCACCGAGATAGTTTTGTAGCTTAATGAATCCACTGTGTTTTACGTTTAATTAATACTGTTAATTGTTGTAATCCTACCCGCACTTTGCGGGTGCGCAAAGGTAGACAAAATTTTCGAGATACACAAACAACCATATAAAAAAAGGAATTTTTTACCACTTTTCGCCGATATTACCACATTTTCAAACCGTTTCGAGCCCTGCAAACCGGCAAAAATCAGTGATTTTGCTTGTATTTTTCACTTTTTATTACTACATTGCAAACAAGACAACGTTACATATTAAGCCCCACAAACCATGAAAAAAGCAATAATAACGATATCCATTTTGATCGGACTATGTGGTTGTATGCGATCTCAGTATATGTTTACCAAAAACTATATTGCAGGTTATTTCGAATACGATAATGCCTATACTCAAGTTGATAAAAACGCATATATTGAATTTTTTTTCGGAGGCAAACATGGAAATGATTGTATTTCCTATTACAACTATAACAACAAGGCACAATATTCCGTTTACGCTGAAAAATTTGGCGATACATCATACAATAGAGTAGAAGATTGCATAAACCAAGCATTCCCATCGCAATGCAGTGTCCTATCATTTATTGTCACATCGATTGATATTGTCAGTGATGCTGCCTGGAATGAGTCGCACGGTGCAGGGACATCGTTAGCTCAATACTTCTCGGTAAAGTTTAGAAGTATCGCACAATTTATAGATAGTGGATACGATTTTGAATTAGAACAATATTGCAAAAACCATTGGATCACCACTCCTCTTGACGAATTGCAAGAAGACGATATGCGTTTAGTAATATTTTCTAGGCCATCATTCGAGATTTATGCCACAACACCACCGACAATTGACAAGCATCATCGTCTGACTATAACACTAACTCTCGACGACGGATCCACCAAAGAGCACGTAGTAGAGATTACATACCCATAACGGTTATAGATATAGGGGCTGTCGTACATTCCGCACGACAGCCCCTAATCTCAACAATTTCTATTTCGCGATTCTACTTCTTACCCTTCGGAGCAAGAATCATATTCATCTTCTTACCCTCGAGAGCCGGCATAACTTCTACCTTTGCAATCTCCTCCAAATCGGTAGCGAAGCGCAGCAACAGAATCTCACCCTGCTCCTTGAAGACGATCGAGCGACCGCGGAAGAATACATAGGCCTTAACCTTTGCTCCCTCCTTGAGGAAGTTCTCGGCGTGCTTGAGCTTAAAGTTGTAGTCGTGGTCGTCAGTCTGCGGACCGAAACGAATCTCCTTGATCACAACCTTAGTCTGCTTTGCCTTGATCTCCTTCGCCTTTTTCTTCTGCTGATAGAGGAACTTCTGGTAGTCTGCAATGCGACATACGGGAGGCTCCACCTTGGGCGAAATCTCGATAAGGTCGAGCTCCATCTCATCTGCCAACTTGATAGCCTCACGGATGGACAACACAAGATTGGGCTCCACGTTATCGCCTACGACGCGCACCTGAGGTGCTGTAATCTCGTCGTTGATGCGATGAGGATTCTCTTTCTCGGGACGGCGACCGTTCTGACGGTTTGCCTGATTTTGATTATTCGCCGGGACCATCGGTCTCGGTTTGAATGGACGTTGGTTTGCCAAAGTTTTTATAAGTATTGGTTAATTTTAATTCATCTTGTTTGCCTCGATCTCCTCCTTGACGAGGTTATTCATATAGTCGCGATACTGCTCGAGAGTCATCTGGCCCTTATCGCCTTCACCCTGTGCGCGTACCGAAACCAGGCGCTCCGAAGCCTCCTTCTCACCCACGATCAGCAGGTAGGGAATACGCTTAAGCTCGTTATCGCGGATCTTACGGCCGATCTTCTCGTTACGGTCGTCGATGTGGGTGCGGATATCGTGACGGTTAAGGTAAGCGACAACCTCCTCAGCGTAGTCGTTAAACTTCTCCGAGATAGGCAGCACAACAGCCTGATCGGGCGAGAGCCACAAGGGGAACTTACCTGCGGTGTGCTCCAACAGCACAGCCACGAAGCGCTCCATCGAGCCGAACGGTGCACGGTGGATCATAATCGGGCGGTGGAGCTTGTCGTCAGCACCCTTATAGGTCAGGTCAAAACGCTCGGGCAGGTTGTAGTCCACCTGGATAGTACCGAGCTGCCAGCTACGGCCAAGTGCATCCCTAACCATAAAGTCGAGCTTCGGACCATAGAATGCAGCCTCACCATACTCGATAACGGTATTCAGACCCTTCTCCTTCGTAGCCTGGATAATTGCGCTCTCAGCCTTTTCCCAATTCTCGTCCGAACCGATATACTTCTCGGTATTATTGGGATCGCGCAGCGAAATCTGTGCGGTATACTTATCGAACTTCAAAGTCTTGAAGATATAGAGCACGATATCGATTACCTTCTCGAACTCCTCCAAGAGCTGGTCGGGACGTACGAAGAGGTGAGCATCATCCTGAGTAAATCCTCTTACACGAGTCAAACCGTGCAACTCACCCGACTGCTCGTAGCGGTATACAGTACCGAACTCTGCCAAACGTACGGGGAGATCCTTGTACGAACGAGGCTTGCTACGGTAGATCTCGCAGTGGTGGGGGCAGTTCATCGGCTTCAAGAGGTACTCCTCACCCTCGATGGGGGTATGGATAGGCTGGAACGAATCCTTACCATACTTTGCGTAGTGGCCCGAAGTAACGTAGAGATCCTTATTACCGATATGCGGAGTGATTACCTGCTGGTAGCCGTAATCCTTCTGAATCTGGCGCAAGAAACGCTCCAAGCGGTCACGCAGCTCTGCACCCTTCGGCAGCCACAACGGCAGACCCTGACCTACTCTCTGCGAGAAGGTGAACAACTCGAGATCCTTACCGAGCTTACGGTGATCGCGCTTCTTAGCCTCCTCCAACATTGCCAAGTGCTCATCGAGCATCGACTTCTTGGGGAACGAAACGCCGTAGA
>JAGBVQ010000056.1 GCA_017630245.1 Alistipes sp.
CGGAGAGTTCGGATCGTCAAACTCGGGATACTGAGTCTCCAGATCCTGCAATTCACGCAACATCATATCGAAATCGTAGTCCGAAATCTCGGGCGAATTTTCGACGTAGTATTTGTAATTGTGATAGTTGAGTCTATCTCTCAACTCCTTTATGCGTGTGGCTACCATATTACCATATATTATACCGCGTAAAGATAGGCAAATTATTCGTTAAAACCTTAAAAAATTAAAAAAATGCATTTTTTTCATAAAGATTTGGAGCGATTATCAAATTTTGCTTATACTTGCAGAAAATTTCAGAACATTTATGGCAAAAGTAATAACAAAGAAACGTCTGGTTACAAGTTTCAACAACCTACCGCAAGAGTTACAGGATGCGGTAAAAGAGCTATACCCCGCAGGTTTTTCGGAGGCAATGATGCGTGTAGATAAGCCTAATGGTGATTTCTTCTATGCAGTTCCTTTCGAGACCGAAGAGGTTAGCTATCTGGTTAAAATCGATGTTAAAATCGACGAAATTTCCGACGAGGAGGACGACAAGGACTACTTCGACGATGAGATCAAGGGCGCTGACGAGCTCAGCGACGACGATCACGGCAGTGACGAGCTCAGCGACGACGACGTAGCAATCTAATCCCCAAGTACCAGAAAAAAATATGACACCCCGGCCATAACGGTCGGGGTGTCGTCTACTGCAGGGTACGGCCTTTTAGCTAAATCCGGAAGTGACGGTTATGACCAGAATCCAGCAATCTTCTCATTAACCCAGCCCAACCCTGACTGAACAATCCTTGAGGTCTCATAGACCGTCTCCAATTGCTCCTGCGCCTGCTTAATCACACTCCGCAATAGTACGAAGTAGATTATTATCGCTATCGCAAGTAATGCACCTCCGACAACTATACAAGAGAGCATTAACGAGCCAAAGAGCTGCGACAGCCACATCACGAATGCAAAAACGAGCAACACTAGTGCAGGCAGTAGAGTCAGCACAAAGAGAACCATCGGCAGTGCAACAGCTCGAGATCTCTTTTCCGAAGAGCCCATATCCACAACAGTAGTTTTCGGTAGGCTGATTTCGCTACGCAATCCACGCCTAATCGTGGCAATGACAGCGCACCTTATCAACCTCCTTGTCAATGGCTTCGCGCAGCGAGTCGCGCAACTCCTGTCCCGACTTGGGAGTGAGAAACATAGCCAACACAGCTCCAAAGAGAGCTCCACCAAGCGCCGAAGCGATACAAATACCTGAATTTTTCATAACTATTAAAACCTTTATTAAAATTTCATTGAGCAGAAGTGCAAAGTTCACGCCAAAAACACTATCTTTGAAGTCGTGAATAGTAACAAAAACATAACTGTCTCGTTCACAGGGCACCGCGAATACAACCATTCGGCAGACGAGATTCTGCAAAAGGAGATATGCAAGCTCTATGGCGATGGGTATCGCATATTTCTATGCGGTATGGCTCGCGGTTTTGACCTCGCAGCAGGGGAGTGCATAACGGCTCTGCGTGATAGGCTACCCGAAATCAGATTAAAGTGTATCATCCCATTCCGTGGGCACGGACTAAACTTATCAAAGAGAGATCAAGCAAGGTATCACAACCTCGTCTCTCAAGCCGACGAAGTGATAACCCTTGCAGATGGATATCATCCCGGAGTATACCACGCCCGCAACGATTTCTTGGTAGAGAACGCCTCGGCCATTATCTCCTACTACGACGGAACAAAGGGCGGTACGTACTACACAATTCATCGAGCCCTAAAGCGAGGACTTCGCATTACAAACCTCTGCCTATTCCGCGCAGGAGAGTTATTCGAAAACTTGAAATAAAATATATAAACATCTAATTATGAAAAAGTTATTCTTTCTTTTTGCGCTTTCATTTAGCGTTCTGGCACTCTCAGCACAAGATTTAACAGTTGCATCATTCAACATCCGCAACGACACCAAATCAGACCGTCAGCGTGGCGATGGCTGGAGCCAGAGATGCCCTCAGGTTTGCCGCATTATTCAGGTGCGTGACTTCGACATCTTCGGAGCACAAGAGGTTAAGCACCATCAATTGGTCGATATGTGCAATTCATTGCCCGACTACGCTTGCGTAGGCGAGGGTCGCGAGGGTGGTGAGAAGGGCGAGTACTCACCCGTGTTCTATAAGAAAGATCGTTTCACACTGCTCGACGGTGGCACATTCTGGCTCACCGATGGTGACACCACCAAGCCGTGCAAGGGTTGGGATGCAAAGTACAACCGTATCTGTTCGTGGGTACGTCTTAAGGACAAGGAGTGTAAGCGAACTTTTTGGTTCTTCAACCTCCATATGGACCACCGTGGAATCGTAGCTCGCCGCGAGAGTTCTAAGCTCATTCTCAAGAAGATAGCCGAAATTGCAAATCCGAACGAGCCCGTAATCCTGACCGGTGATTTCAACGTAGACCAGAACAACGAGATCTACTCAATCATCGCCGATTCGGGCGTGCTGGTAGACTCTTACGCAACCGCCGAGAAGCGCTTCGACGTAATCGGAACATTCAACGGATTCAAACCCCAAGCGTGGACCGACCACCGCATCGACCACATCTTTATCTCGCCGTCGTGGAAGGCTCTGATGTATGACGTTGCCACCGATGTATATTGGACAGAGGTCAAGAATGCCGAGACTGCAACGGGCGACTTCCCGAAGGAGCAGACAATGAAACTCTACCAAACCCGTATGCCGTCAGATCACTTCCCTGTAGTTGTAAAGCTCAACTACGGCAGCAAGACCAAGAAGAGCAAGAAGTAGGGTATTACTTATAAATATATAGACTCGAATTGAGCAGGGGTAGGCACAAAAAAAGGGTAAGCTACTTATATCGCACCGCTACAACCGCATACCCTTGCTCAATTCCTTGCCTGGGGGAGTTCTGCAGGAGCTGGTCGTATAAGACTTACCCGACGACAAAAGTAGAACAAATTTCTTATCTTTGCAAAAATTATTAAAAAATGAGTAAAAATTTTACACATAAGATTTTTGTCTACGGACTCTATTTCGTGGGCTTATGCGCTATAGCTCTGATAGTTACCTATAATGCATTCTACGGAAGTGCCGTCAAGAGCGAGACCTCTGTTTTTATCGAGAAGCAGGCCTCCTACGACGAAGTTTGCGATTCAGTTCAGGCAATTATTGGTGATTCGGGGTTAAAATCGGCAGCCTTTAAGTTCTATGCCTCGCACATCAATCTCGACAAACGCTACAAGGCAGGACACTACAGTTTCCCAAAGGGCGTAAGCGTCATCCGCATAGCCCGCATCCTTGCGCTTGGTGAGCAGGATCCTGTTCGTCTGGTAATCGGCGGCGCCCGCACCATTCCGCAACTTGCAGGTAAAATCTCCCGCCAAATAGCAGCCGACTCGGCGGAGTTGGTAAGCACTCTCTACAATAAGAAGATTCGCGCCTCGCACGGCTACGTTCGCGACAGCATTATGGCGATGTTTATTCCCAATACCTACGAGGTCTATTGGACCACTACACCGGAACAACTACTACAGCGTATGCACCGCGAGTACGACAGTTTCTGGCAGGGTGACCGCGACGCAAAACGCAAGGGGCTTAAGATGTCGAGATATGAGGTTATGACTCTGGCTTCGATTGTCTACGAGGAGACTAAAGCAACGGATGAAATGGCGCGTGTAGCTGGCGTGTATATCAATCGTTTACGAAAGGGTATTCCTCTGCAAGCCGACCCCACGGTCAAGTACGCTTTGCAGGATTTCGAGCTTAAAAGAGTTCTGCGCAAACACCTTAAATTTAAGTCGCCGCACAACACTTACGTCAATCGCGGATTACCTCCCTCGCCGATCTGTATTCCGAGTATTGCGGCCATTGATGCGGTACTCAATTACGAAAAACACAGCTATCTCTACTTCTGTGCACGCCCCGAATTTGACGGCCGCCACAACTTTGCTCGCACGCTCAGTGAGCATAATGCCAATGCGAGGGCTTACTCTGCCGCACTTGACAAGTTGCGAATTAAGTAAAATATACTATATTTGTAGTCGAAAAAGTTTGAAATCCGAAAGAATATGGAAAAGAATTTTTGGAATGACGTAGCATCTAAGGGTGCTATTCTGGGTGTGATAATGCTCTTGTCGCACATCTTCGAGCAAATGATGATGGTAAATGGCAATGTGACCCGTATGGGTATTGTTGGTATCGAGATGATTGTACTATTTGTTGTATACATCTATTTACTCTATCGTTTTGCAAAGGGTTACTCCCTCAAACAGAGCGAAGAAGAGGGATTTACCTACAATAAAGCTTTAGGTTATGTAGTATCGCTCTCGCTCTTTGCAAGTATTATCGTCGGCCTGGGTAGTTACATCTACACCCACTTTATCATCGGCTTCGAAGAGTATGTGAAGGGAGTGATGAATATGTATGCCAATATCCTCTCGTCAGTGCAGATCCCCTCTCAGATGATCGGTACCTATGAGCAGATGTTGGAGCAGATTGGTTCTCAGCCTGAGCCGAGCATCTTTGCAACGATCTCGTCTGCAATTTGGAACTACCTCTTTATCGGTGTTCTTGCCGGCCTGATTATCGCAGCAAAAGTAAAACGCGAACCCAATATTTTCAGTAACGATAATGAGTAAACGTCTTGATATTTCGGTAGTTATTCCGCTCTACAACGAAGCTGAGTCACTACCCGAACTCACTGCGTGGATCGATCGCGTAGTTAAGGGCGAAAGCCTTAGTTGCGAGGTTATATTTGTAGATGACGGCTCGACCGACGGCTCGTGGGAGGTTATCGAAAACCTCAAAAAAGAGTACTCGTTTGTGCGTGCCATAGGCTTTATGCGCAACTATGGCAAGTCGGCGGCTCTCTACTGCGGTTTTGCAGCGGCAGAGGGAGAGGTGGTCTTCACGATGGATGCCGACCTCCAGGACTCACCTGACGAGATCCCCGAAATGCGCCGAATGATCCTCGAGGAGGGCTATGATATGGTCTCGGGATGGAAGAAGCGCCGTTACGATCCCATTGGCAAGCGCTGGCCTAGTAAGTTCTTCAACGCCACAGCGAGAGCCTTCTCGGGTATCAAGCTGCACGATTTCAACTGCGGATTGAAGGCTTACCGCCTCAAGGTTGTAAAATCTATCGAGGTCTATGGTGAGATGCACCGCTATATCCCAATTTTGGCTAAGTATGCGGGCTTCCGCAATATCGGAGAGAAGGTCGTAGAACATCGCGCACGCAAGTTCGGACACTCAAAGTTCGGTATGGAGCGTATGATTAAGGGCTACCTCGACCTGATTACCGTAACATTTATGTCGCACTTTGGTCGATCGCCAATGTACTTCTTTGGAGGTCTGGGTACGCTGATGTTCCTCTTCGGAGGTGGCACTACAGTCTGGATTATTGCGACAAAACTCTACAAGCAATTCCACTCAATGCCGCTGCGCCCTGTAGCAGACCAGCCGATGTTCTACCTGGCAATGTTGGCCGTGGTGCTGGGCGCGATGTTGTTCCTTGCCGGATTCCTCGGAGAACTCATCAACCGCGCTTCAAGTGATCGCAATAAATACTTAATTGACAAAACTTTATAACAATGATACAACGTATTCAAACACTCTACCTACTGATTGCAACAGCACTGATGTCTGTTTCGATATTTACCCCCATAGCTCGTTTTTTTGACGGCGTACAGGAGTACACACTCTCGGCCTTTGCGCTCAAGGATGCAGCCGGTGCAGTGGCTCAGCCTGCAATCTATATGGGTATCCTACTCGTTCTGGCA
>JAGBVQ010000057.1 GCA_017630245.1 Alistipes sp.
AAATAATCTTCGGAAGGTGTATTAAAAAAGATGGGTGACCAATAAGTTTTGGTCACCCATCTTTTTGCTATATATTATAGGATACTACCCCATTATCTCTTCTCGCTCTCGATAAGCGAAATCGAACGCTGGATAAAGTCCGAGAGATTCTTGCCCTTAAGCAGACCATTCGAGAGCAGTGCAAGGTCGATGATCTGGCGCACCAGAGCATTCTCGTGACCAATCTCCTTGAGTCGCTCGTTACGCTCGTCGCGCAGCATTACAACCTTCTCAGAGAGCTCCTCGTGCATTCTCTTCTCCTCGTCGCTTAGCTCCTCCTCTTTCTTACCCTTGATAACCTCCTCGAAGCGGTGCTCCTCGGCTACGGCTGCGTCAATCTTCTTGGTGATACTCTTGAGTTTGTCGCCATAGGCGTGCTCAACATCGCCAAGCAGGTCGATGACAATCGGGTGGTTACCATTCACAGCAATGGTGAAACTGTCGGGCATCTGACCGTAGAATTGACTCATACCTCCGCCGCTCATCTGTGACATCTCCTTCATTCGGCGCATAAACTCATTCTGCGTAATTACGATAGGAGCATCGGTTGGCGACATAGCCTCGAACGAAATGCTGTAGCTGATCTTATCGTCTTTGGGCATCTGACTCTCAAATACGGGGCGCATAAGATCCTGCTGGGCCTCGCTCAGCGACATCTTCATCGAATCCTCCTTGCGGATGAGTTTGTCGATAACATCGCTATCCACGCGAACGAAACGGGTCTGCTGATTCTTCGACTCGTACCAATTGATATAGTGATTGTCGAGCTGTCCGTCAAGCACCAAAACGTCATAACCCTTACTCTTGGCAACCTCAAGGAATGAGTGCTTCGATACAGGATCGTCGACATAGAGCAGAATCAGATTGCCATCCTTATCGGTCTGTGCAGCCGAAACCAACTCGGTATACTCCTTGGCAGTGAAGTATTTTCCATCGACATTCTTCCAGAGCATAAAATCTTGCGCCTTCTCCGAGAACTTCTCGTCAGTGAGCAGTCCGTACTGGATAAATACCTTCAGATTGTCCCACTTCTCCTCGTATTCGGGGCGCAGTGTGGTGAAGAGCTCATTCAGACGATCAGCAACCTTGCGAGTGATGTAGCTCGAGATCTTCTTAACATTCGAATCGCTCTGCAGGTAGCTGCGTGATACGTTAAGCGGAATATCTGGCGAATCAATAACTCCGTGCAACAGAGTGAGATACTCCGGCACGATGCCCTCGACCTGGTCGGTAACGTAGACCTGATTCGAGTAGAGCTGAATCTTATTCTTCTGGATATCGAAGTTGTTGTGGATGCGCGGGAAGTAGAGGATACCCGTCAAGTTGAAGGGATAGTCGATATTCAGGTGAATATAGAACAACGGCTCATCGCTGAGCGGATAGAGCTCGCGATAGAACTCTTTGTACTGCTCCTCCGATATATCGTTGGGCTTGCGAGTCCAGAGCGGATTTGTGTCGTTGATGACATTATCCTTATCGGTATCAACGTACTTACCATCCTTCCACTCCTTTACCTTGCCAAAGACGATCTCGATGGGCAGGAAGTGGCAATACTTCTTGAGCAACTCCTCGACCTTCGACTGCTCTGCATACTCGAGGCAATCCTCTGCAATGTGGAGCACGATGGTTGTTCCGCGGTCGCGGCTCTCGGTAAGCTCTTCCATCTCGAACTCGGGCGAGCCGTTGCAACTCCAATGTACGGCCTTCGCACCCTCCTTCCACGATTGGGTAAAGATCTCTACCTTGTCGGCAACCATAAACGAAGAGTAGAATCCCAATCCGAAGTGTCCGATGATGGTCTGATTCTTATACTTGTCGAGGAACTCCTCGGCGCTCGAGAAGGCAATCTGATTGATGTACTTATCGACCTCCTCGGCGGTCATACCGATACCACGATCGGTGATTGTCAGTGTCTTGGCATCTTTGTCGGCTACAACGTGGATTGCCAGGTTGCCCAACTCGCCCTTCATAACGCCAGACGACGAGAGGGTGCGGAGTTTCTGTGTAGCATCTACAGCATTAGAGACCAACTCACGAAGGAAGATTTCGTGGTCCGAGTAGAGGAACTTCTTGATTACGGGGAAGATGTTTTCGGTCGTTACCCCGATTTTTCCGTTTGTCATATATTTCGTTTTTAATTGTTTGTTTGCGTTTTGCAGACGATACGGCAAAGTGTGTGCCACGCGCTGTTATGTGCCAAAATGGCATAATAAGCGGCAGCAGTATGACAAATTCCGGGTGGTGAATGTCAGTCTGCAACCGAATCTCGCAGCGAGTGAAGTGTCAGGAATATACCCTGCGCAGCGTAGTATGTCGACATTATGATGGTACCTGCGTGTGGCAACGAGTCGATGAATCGGGTGTAGACGATCACCGCATCCGAAAAGATGAAAGTCGATGCAGCCAAGATATACCAGATTCTATTTTTGCTGCGCTTGCGGAAGATGGTCGAAAGACCCATTGTGAGGATAATTACTCCGTATACTCCCACTGCAATAGACTCCTCCGTGGAGGGTGAGTGCATCAGGATAAATGCCAAATATCCAAGCAGAGGCAATGAGTATGCGATTGCACCAACGACCCCTCTGCGAGAGATACTACAGCGCGGGACAAGGTCGCAAATATAGAGAATATGCGCAATGGCAAAGCAACTAACCTGAGGTATAAATGCATCGATTGCACCACCGTAATCGCCTGCTGCCGAGGCGAGTAACGCTAAGGGGATAAGGAGACCTCCCCTCTTTCTGTGAGTGAATGCGGCGATTGATGCCACAAGGGTCGGCACAACCATAAACCACTCACAGCTGGCCAATACCCCCGTGAATCGCAATGCAAAGTAGATTGCAATTGCGAGCAGGTATGCGCTCACGGCGGCTCGTGTTTGCCTATTCATTATTGTTGTTTTTATCCATTTCGCACTGTAGCATCTCTACGAACCACTCCGGCGCACGGCAGGGACGCATTGTTGCCTTATTGAGGAATCCGAGGGTTGTCGATCCCGTGTTGAGCAACTCTCTAGCAGCGTTGTAGACCTCGTAACCAGCCACAAATCGTGCCATCGGGAGATCCTTGATTATGATGCGTACGGTCAGTAGATCGTCATAGCGTGCCGAACGCTTGTAATCAGACTCGACGTGCAGAATCGGCATAAGCACGCCGCTCGCCTCCATATCGGCATACGAAACGCCGAGATGTCGCATAAATGCCGAGCGAGCCTCCTCGTAATATTTTATATAGTTTGAGTGGTGAACAATACCCATCTGGTCGGTATCCACATACCAAACCCTTATTTCGGTCTCAAAAATTATCATATCTTAAAATTCGATTATTATCTGCTCTGATGGCAGATGCTCGTATGACTTAAGAAGCAACGAGCCGTTATCGTTGATTACAAGCTGATTCGCTGTACCATTTACGCGAACAGAGTACTCCCCTGCCGGCGGCAACTGTTTGTACTCTTGCTCGGAATAGGAAATAGAGCCCTCGGTTGTCGCCATACCTATTATAATATAGGGATGTCCGAGTAGTTTGGAGGCTTGGTGCATATCACCACGCTCGATCGTGGAGCGAATGACGGTTGAGCTAACCTTGTCGCTCTCCACTCGGTGTTGGTCGACCTGAACGACATTTAGACCTACGCTATTCTCTGCAAGATATCCGAAATCTCCTGCCTTATTGTGGCCGAAATGGTGATTATAGCCCACTACAAGGTGCTTTATTCCTACCCTTTCGACCAGCAAGTCCTGCATAAACTCAGCGGGCGATAGACGACTAAACTCTTTTGTAAAGGGGATGATTATCACATTATCTACGCTCTCAGCCTCGAGTAGATAGAGTTTCTCTTCGGTCGATGATAGCAGTCGTAGACCTTCGGCCTTGCCGAGCGTGATGCGTGGATGCGGGTCGAACGTAAAGACGATACTCTCGCCACCCTTCTCTTCGGCTATTGAGCGTACGCGATCCAGAAGCGTGCGATGTCCGCAGTGTACGCCATCGAATGAGCCGATTGTCGCCACACCGCATCGGAACTGCGGAAGATTCTCAAAGCCGCGAAAGATTCTCATCTTTGGTTAGTTATTGCTATTCTCCTCGTTCTCCTTGACGAAATAGGCAACCTTCTCGAGGATGGTTGTAATATCGTAGTTCTCGACCACTATACCCTGCGGGAAGTTGAGAGATGCAGATGTAAAGTTCAAAACGCCCTTAATGCCGGCATTGATAATCGGTACAACGAGCTGAGCTGCAACCTTCGTGGGGGCTGAAACAACGATAATGCTGATATCGTCGTTGGCAACAACCTCCTCCAACTCATCAAGATGGTAGCACGGAATATCGTCAATCGTGGTGCCGACCTTTGCAGGATCGATATCGAATGCAGCCGTAATACGTAGCTTTAATCCCTTGCTATTGAAATACTTAGTTATGGCTTGTCCGAGGTGACCCATACCGATAACACCAATCTTCATCGGCTCTTCGCTATCGAGAATGCCATTGATAAACTCGATGAGCACCTTGACGTCGTAGCCCTTCTTCGTGTCACTCGAGAAACCGATTAGCATCAAATCACGGCGCACCTGCACAGCCGTAATGCCGTGCATACCGGCCAGGATGTGCGAGAAGACGTGGGTTATACCCTGTCGGTGACACATCAGCAGCGTACGGCGGTACTCGCTCAGTCGCTCGATGGTCTTTTCGGGTATGTTGTTTCTAAGAGTTGCCATAGTTTAATACTACTCGGTCTTTATCGTATAGTTGCGAATGTAGTTTATGCGCACCCACTCGCTATTTGTTCCGTTTTGGAATGTGTAGGGCGTCATCAGCGGAGTGTATTGTTTGCCACCCATTGCGGCTGTGATATCCTCGCTGAAGGCTCCGTTGCCGAAGATTACAGCCGTATCGAATCCGCGATAAGCGAAGAGTGTCGGCAATGCGCCGAACTCGGTAATAAATCGACGGTCGAACTCGTAGACCTGCTCGTTGTCACGGCGTGCGTGGTACGACGAGAGCATAACTACGTTGTCCTGGAACAGGATCGAGCGGTCGATATTATTGTATCGGTTCCACTTTGGATTACCAACCACCGTAAATGGAGCTACGGTGCGGGTCTTGGCTCTCAGCGAGATGTTTGCCGAGGCGATGGCTGTAAGGATGCGATCGACATCAGTCTCGTTATTTGCCAAGACTATAAGGGTGTTATTACCCTCCTGCTGAAGTAGCGGAGTCATATCACTCGGGCTTATCGGCTCATCGGGAACTTCAACTCCTCTGTCGCGAAGCTTCTGTCGCTCCTTTTCGCGATTCTCGATAATCGAGGGGTGCTCGTACTCATACTTGTGAGTGGTATAGGTACGACCCTTGAGTTGCTCGAGGATTTCCTGCTCGAACTCGGTATCGATATTCTCGCTATAGATCAGCGTTACATTCTTATCCTCGGCGAAAAATTCGGAAACCTTGTCATACTTGTGCTTGGGCGATGGAGCCATTTGGAAGAGTACGGGACTGCTCTGTGAGTTGAGTACCGAGAGCGGTGAAATCACAGGGATAGCCCTCTCCTCAGCATACTTTACAACCGCCTCAAGCTGGTTCTCGTAGACCGGACCAACTATCATATTGGGCTGGTTTATGCCAAACTCATTCTCGACAATAGCTGTAGCGCCCTCCGAAGTTACGTTGGTGTCGTAGAGCGTGAGTTCAACCTGACGACCGTTCGCCTTCACCTGCTCCAGACCGAGAAGGAAGCCTCGGTAGAAATCTGCGAAGTTGTTGTTAGCCACGCCGTTGCGAGTCATTGGCAACATTAGGGCAATCTTCAATGTCTCGCTATTATCAAGCTGCTTAAACTGCGAAGGTACAACTGCGCCGGCAAGAGAATCAACGGCCTGAATTGGCTCGTTATCTACCTTTGGTGTAACCGCTCCAACAGTCGCATTAGTTGCATTAGACGCAATAACATCGTGCGATGCACCTTGCGGATTGGGAGTCTTCTCTGCCGGTACTTTGATAATTGCACCTGCCTTCAGCCCCTCCGAGAGATCGTTGAGCGATCGCAGTGTCTGCTCGTCGGTATTGAATCGCTTGCAGAGTGAGTAGAGGGTGTCTCCACCCTGAACGATGTAGTATGAATAGCCATCGTTTGTGACCGAGTTGAGATTATTCTTGTAGTTCTCCCACTCGTTCTGTACCTGCGTCGTAGAGCTCTGACCCATCTTCGAACGGCGGATGTAGAGCTGCGTGCCGATGCTGATGTGTGCGGGATCTACCTCGGCATTGTCTGCCAATATTGTCTCAATAGAGACGGCGTAGCGCTTCGAAATCGAATAGAGCGTCTCGCCTGCAGCAACGGTATGGTACTCGAAATCTCTCTTTTTCTTCTTTTTCCCCACAACCGAAACCTGCTGTGTAACAGGAATTTTGAGTGTCTGGTCGAGCTTCAGCCCATCGACCGCCGAAGGGTTATGTTTGGTGATGCTCTCCAAATCGACCCCGTAAATCTTCGAGAGCGAATAGAGTGTCTCACCTGCCTTAACCGTATGGACATAGTACTTCGCTCCGTTGATATAGACTATCGAATGTGAGCGTCCTGTCGGATTTACAGCGAAGCCCTCCATAGCACCTGTTGTGAGCCAGATGCAGAGAAAAGGTATGTAGAGTCTCTTCATTTTCATCGTTCTTCTTCCACTAATCTTACTACTAACCGATCTTGGCACGGCAGCGAATCTCGGTTATCACCTTCTTGGTGTAGGCCGGGAAGTCCCCATTCATTAGCCAAGTGTAGTAGCTCGGGTCGGTCGAGAATACCTCTGCGACTGTGCGACCCTTGTATTTGCCAAAGGTGAATATCTCTTCACCCTTGTCGTTGTAGCCAATACGACCTGCGTAGTCGGCCGTCTCGCCTCTTGATGAGAATTTTGCCAGAGCCTCGATATCGTTCTCGAGGTTGTCGTAGCGGTCGAGCTGCGCCTTCAGCACCTCGTAGGTTGCCAGCGTATCGGCCTCGGCCGAGTGAGCCTCAGTGAGATCCTTGTTGCAGTAGAACTTGTATGCTGCAACGAGAGTACGCTGTTCCATCTGGTGGAAGATGTTCTGCACGTCGATAAATCTGCGCTTCTTGAAATCGACATCCACGCCTACCCTCAAAAACTCCTCGACCAACATTGGCAGATCAAAACGGTTGGAGTTGAATCCGCCAAAGTCGCATCCCTCCATAAATTGGTAGAGCGACTTGGCGATCTGGCGGAATGTCGGGCACTCCTTTACATCCTCATCGGTGATGTGATGCACCGCTGTGGCCTCTTCAGGGATGTGCATTTCGGGATTGATACGTCGTGTCTTTACGATCTCTTCGCCGTTAGGCATAACCTTAACCAGCGAGATCTCGACGATGCGATCCTTCGATGTATCGACTCCCGTAGTCTCGAGGTCGAAAAATATTATCGGACGTTTGAGGTTTAGATTCATTTGTGACGAGACTATGCGTTAATCATCATCGGCATCAACAGCATCAGTGTAGCGCTGCTCTGCTTGTCATCATAAACGGGCTTGAATACACCTGCGCGAGTAGCGTCAGCCAACTCAATAACCACTGTCGGAGTCTCGATGTTCGAGAGGATCTCAACAAGGAAGGTTGACTTGAAACCGATCGACATAGGCTGACCCTCGTAGCTGCACGAGAGGGTCTCGTTAGCCGATACCGAGAAGTCGATATCCTGAGCTGTGAGGTTTACCTTATTGTCGGCAATATCCATACGGATAAGGTTTGTGGTCGGGTTCGAGCAGACTGCCACGCGGCGGATACCATTAACCAACTCAACGCGGTCGATAAGAACCTTGTTTGCGTTGTTTGCGGGAATTACTGCGTTGTAGTTCGGGTAGTTACCCTCGATGAGGCGACAAACCAGAGTGCGGTTCTTGAGCTGGAACACAACGTTCTTTGCATCGAAGCATACCTTCACATCGTCTTCTTCCTTCAGAAGTACGTTCTTGAGAAGGTTTGCGGGCTTCTTGGGCAGAATGAATGCAGACTGAACGCCGCAAGCGTACTCGCTCGAGTGCTTAACGAGCTTGTGTGCATCGGTAGCAACGAAAGTTACAGCCTCGGTGTCGAGGTTGATATAGACACCATTCATTACGGGGCGCAACTCGTCGTCAGCAGTAGCGAAGATGGTCTTGTTGATACCATTTACCAGAGTATCAACCTCGAGAGTTACCTCGATACGCTCCTCTGCCAGGGTCGGTACTGCGGGATAGCTTACGGGGCTTGCACCCGGAATCGAGAGCGAACCACTCTTCCAGTTGATCTTGATCTCCCAAGTCTGGTCGTTAACATCGATTGTCAGAGGAATCTCCGAGAACTCCTTGAGTGAATCGAGCAGGAGTTTTGCGGGTGCTGCAATCATACCCTCGCTCTCTACGTTATCAACGGTCAGCGAGCCAACAAAAGTGGTCTCCAGGTCCGAAGTGGTTACCTTCAACACTCCATCCTTGAGCTCCATCAGGAAGTAGTCGAGGATAGGCAGTGTGTTCTTATTGCTGATTACCTTGCCCGTAGTCGAGAGCAAAGAGAAAAGAGCTGAGCTTGATACTGTAAATTTCATAGTTTTTCTTTTATTTTTCTGTTATTATTCTGATTATTTCGTTGTTAAAGTGTCGCAAGTTTGTCGAGAGCCATCTGAATCATCTGCTTAACGAAGGGCTTGTAGTCCGTACAAGCATCCTTTGCAATGCGCTGAGCGATGATTGTGCAGATGGTTGTTGCACGGTGACCCATCAGGGCAGCCATGCCCGCGAGAGCCGATCCCTCCATCTCGAAGTTAGTGATGCGGCGACCCTCGAAGTTGAACGATTCGATCTTCTCGTTAAGATGAATATCTGCCGGCGCAAGGCGTACCCAACGACCCTGCGGTGCATAAAAGCCCGGTGCAGCGATGGTGATACCCTCGATGGTCGAATCCTTGAAGAGTTCCCAAAGACCCTTGTCTGCATCTGCAAAGTAGGGCTTCGGCAATAGCTCGTCCCAATTGGTGTGAGCCATAAAAGCTTTCTCGATCTCCAGATCACAAACATCGTTGCGACCCTTGTAGTAGTTGAGCAGACCATCGAATCCGAGCGATGTGCGCGAGAATACGAAATCGCCCACGTTGATATCCTTCTGAATTGCGCCCGACGTGCCAAGGCGGACAAGCGTCAGCTGACGGAACTCATCCTTCACCTGACGGGTTTCAAAGTCGATGTTTGCCAAAGCATCCAACTCGGTTACCGAGATGTCGATATTTCCGATACCGATACCGGTTGACATTACGGTCATTCGCTTGCCCTTGTATGTTCCGGTTACGGTCTTGAACTCACGATTTGCTACATCACATTCGATGTTATCGAAGAATGACGATACGAGCGCTACGCGGCCCGGATCACCTACCAAAATAACGATATCTGCGATCTGCTCGGGGAACAAATGGAGGTGGAAAATTGTGCCATCGTCGTTGAGTATCAACTCAGATGCGGGAATGATTCTCGAATTTTTCATCTTAAAAGTTTCTATAATTGGCATAAAAGTAATATATTTACATCGAATTTCAAAGAAAACGAGCGAATTTTTATTTAATATAGGTATAAATAGGCTAATATTAACCAATAACAACAATCAAACCAATGACACTCATCAAATCAATTTCGGGTATTAGAGGTACTATCGGCGGTGCTCAGGGCGATAATCTGACCCCCATCGACGTTGTAAAATTTACCTCTGCATACGCTCGCTTTATCAGCGAAAAGAATAACGGAAAACGCCTTACAATTGTTGTGGGACGCGATGCCAGAATCTCGGGTGAAATGGTCGGCGATCTGATTGAGGGAACGCTGCTCGGCTGCGGTGTAGACGTGATTAACGTCGGACTTTGCACCACTCCTGGTACTGAGATGGCGGTTATCGGCCACAAGGCTGATGGTGGTATTATTATCACCGCTTCGCACAACCCCAAGCAGTGGAATGCGCTGAAGCTTCTGAACGAGAAGGGCGAATTTTTGAACGACGCAGAGGGTAAGCGAGTTTTGGCCCTTGCAGAGGATACGGATTATGAGTTCCCATATATCGACCAGATCGGAAAGGTTGTACTTCGTGAAGATTTTAATCCTCATCATATTAAGAGCGTATTGGATCTGCCTTTGGTAGACGTGGAGGCTGTGCGCGCAAAGGGCTTTAAGGTTGTTGTTGATGCAGTTAATTCGATTGGCGGTGTCGTGATTCCTAATCTGTTGCGTGAGCTCGGTTGTGAGGTTGTTGAGATCAACTGCGAGCCGACCGGTCACTTTGCACACAACCCCGAGCCGCTGCCCGAGAACCTGACCGAGATCTCGGAGGCTGTCGTACGCGAGAAGGCTGACCTGGGTGTTGTTGTTGATCCGGATGTTGACCGCCTTTGTTTCGTGAATGAGGATGGTTCGATGTTTGGCGAGGAGTATACACTTGTTGCTGTTGCCGACTATATCCTCTCGCAGGGCGTTGGTAATACCACCTCTAACCTCTCTTCGTCGCGTGCTTTGCGTGATGTTACCGAGGCACACGGTGGCTCTTATGCCGCATCAGCTGTAGGTGAGGTTAATGTCGTAGCTAAGATGAAGGAGACCGGTGCCGTAATCGGTGGCGAGGGCAATGGCGGAGTTATCTATCCCGAGTTGCACTATGGCCGTGATGCGCTGGTTGGTGTGGGTCTGTTCCTGACGTGGTTGGCACAGAAAAATATGACTATGACCCAGCTGCGTGCAACCTATCCTTCGTACTTTGCATCAAAGAATAAAATCGAGCTTACACCCGCTATTGATGTAGATAAAGTTCTGCTTGAGGTAAAGAGCCGTTATAGCAATGAGAATGTGAACGATATCGATGGTGTAAAGATCGACTTTGCAGAGAATTGGGTGCACCTCCGCAAGTCGAATACCGAGCCTATTATCCGTGTCTATACCGAGGCAAAATCGGTGGAGGAAGCTGAGACTTTGGCACAGAAATTTATTGCCGAGATTAAGGCTATCTGCAATCTCGATTAAGGGGCTGTTCTTAGTAAAAAATACCTGTTCGTCAAGGCGGCGAACAGGTATTTTTTTGTGCCTATTGCAGAGGTGTTACTCTCCAAAATATTTATTGAGCAGATGAGCCAAACGATATCCGGCGCGACGTAGCTGCTCCTCTACCAACTCTTTCGATAGCTCGATGGTGTCGTCGCGCAGCACCTCGCTTTCGCTGTTGGGATTCCACTGGTGAATGATGTTGGTGCGATAGATAGTCTCCTGCGCCCAATCGTGGTGATTGCCCTTGCAGATACGCTTAATCTCTCTCTTTGAGTGAATATCGAGTCTTTCGGCAATCTCGGCAGGAGTGCGCTCTGTTCCGAAGAGAGTCTGGGGCATCTCATCATAGAGTCGATGGAAAGAGAAGAACTCCTTACCCTTGATAATCACCCTCGGACCATCATCACGACCGCCCTCTAATTTGCAGTGCGACGGGCAGTGCATATCGCCCGCAAAGTGGAGAATCATTCGGATATTATAGATTACTGCCGAGTCGGGTAACTCTCTGTATATCGGAAGATTGCGCTCTGCGAGGTCGAGCGCACGCATTGTATCTCCGTGACGAATTTTCCCATTGGGATTATGGCGCAGTTTAGCGTCGTAATAGTACGAGTGCCAATCGTTTGAATAGTCCCACGGAGAGCCTTTACGGTTGCGATCCATCCAGCTGGCATCCTTGGTGATATCGTATGGAATGTACTTGGCGATATTTGCCTTTGTCTGCTCGGTAAGGTGTCGCTTCGCAATCTCGACAACAATCTCGTGACCGTATCCGCTCCACGCTGCTGCGCTCTTCGCTCCGATGAGCGCAATAGCTGCTAATAGAAGTAGTTTTTTCATCCTTAAATGATTTTGTTTGACAAATTTAGCAAAAAAGTTTGCAAAATAAAATATATCGGCTATCTTTGTATCGGTAACCGATATATCGGCGACCGATTTAATGATTGAAAAATCTGAAAGAATATGAATACATCAAATAATGCCTTGACCGAAGCGGTCTACTATATACTATTGGCGCTTGTTGAACCGCTGCACGGCTATGGTATAATGCAGCAGACTGCGCGTTTGAGCAATGGCCGACTCGTAATCTCAGCCGGAACGCTCTATGGAGCTATATCTACCCTACTCGAAAAGGGCTGGATCGAGCAGGTGGCAAATGTTGCAGACTCTCGTCGCAAGGAGTATATCATCACCTCTGCGGGTTGAGGGGTGCTGACCGAAGAGCTTGAGCGTCTGCGCGAGTTGGTGATGAATGGAGATGCGATACTTAATGGCGTAAGCTACTAATAATAAATATATTACAACTATGAAAAATCAGGAATTGAAGAAGGTCTGGAATTGGTTTACCATTGCAGATGTTGAGCGTGAGGAGAAGTGGTTGAATGATATGTCGGCTGCGGGTTGGTTGCTCGAGGATTGGAATGGTAGTTTTCGCTATACCTTCCGTCGTGGTGAGCGCGGAGCGTGGCTCTATAAGATTGATATGATCGATGATGAGGAGAGAGGTCTTGATGGCGAGGCATATATCAACTTTCTCAATGAGTGTGGCATTGAGGTCGCTTATCGCCACAAGAAGTGGCTTTTCTTGCGTAAGAGAGCTGTAGATGGTCCTTTCGATGCAGCGGATGCGCTCTACTCTCGCCTACGCATAACAAATAAGATTTATAGCTACGCTATTCGTGTGCTTTGCATCATTGTGTTAATCTGCTTTGTGACAATACTGCTCTCACTTATCGGTAGCTCGATCTTTACTGGTAGCCTTGGTGACTTCTTAGAGGGAATAGGTATGGGATTTGGCCTTGGTTTGGCGCAGGGTCTTGCTATTTTCTATATTCCGGTAATTACACGAATCCGTAAACGAATGGATAGACTTGTCCGCGAAATTGGCGTAAAGAATTAGATTTGATAAAGGTAGAATATAAAGGGCAACCGCGATGTGCGGCTGCCCTTTATATTTTTATATATGTATCGGACTATCCGAGGAACGCCAAGAGGATACCTGCAGCAACTGCCGAACCAACGACACCTGCAACATTGGGACCCATAGCGTGCATCAGAAGGAAGTTCGACTTATCGTACTGCTGACCAACGGTCTGCGATACACGCGCAGCCATAGGTACAGCCGATACACCAGCCGATCCGATAAGCGGGTTGATCTTATTACCCTCCTTTGCAAATACGTTCATCAACTTAGCGAGGAGAACGCCACCTGCAGTACCTGCGCTAAATGCAAGGATGCCGAGGCAGAGGATGAAGAGCGTTTTTACATTGAGGAACGAGTCGCCGGTAGCAGTAGCACCAACAGAGATGCCAAGGAAGATAACGACGATATTCATCAACTCATTCTGAACGGTCTTTGCCAAACGATCCACAACGCCACACTCCTTCATCAAGTTACCGAGCATCAAGCAGCCTACCAGAGGTGCAGCTGACGGCAGAAGAAGTGCAATGACAATTGTAATTACCACGGGGAAGATAATCTTCTCTGTCTTCGAAACTTGACGCAATTGCTTCATCTTGATAAGACGCTCCTTGTCGGTGGTAAGTGCCTTCATAATAGGAGGCTGAATTACCGGCACGAGAGCCATATACGAGTAAGCTGCAATAGCGATAGGACCGAGCAATTCGGGAGCCAAACGTGCAGTCAAGAAGATCGAGGTAGGACCATCCGCACCACCGATAATACCGATACTACCACACTCGTTGGGGGCAAAGCCAAGTGCGTATGCGCCAATGAATGTAGCAAAGATACCGAGCTGTGCAGCAGCACCCAACAAGAAACTCTTGGGGTTTGCGATCAGCGGACCGAAGTCGGTCATCGCGCCTACACCGATAAAAATAAGACAGGGATAGATTCCGAGTTTAACTCCAAGATACAAGATGTCGAGTAGACCAGCCTCGCCGTGAGCAAAATGCTCCCAGTGAACGTGACCACCGGCAAAAAAATCGGAGTGGAACATCTCAGCACCCGGCAAGTTGGTGAGCAACATACCGAATGCGATGGGTAATAACAAAAGCGGCTCGAACTGCTTCTTAATCGCAAGGTAGAGAAGGAAGCAAGCGATGCCAATCATCACCGCCATTTTCCATCCACCCGGAGCAAAGAAGAGTCCGATTCCCGACTGATGAACGAAATTGCTCAGCGAGTCGAGAATAAAACTATTAGACTGCAAGAGTGATAACATAACTACTACTCAATAACAAGTAAAACATCACCCTCCATTACGGTTGCACCTGCCGAAACGAGAACCTGCTTAACTACACCACCACGCTCTGCGTCGATGTTGTTCTCCATCTTCATAGCCTCGAGAACGATAACAGTCTGGCCAGCTGCTACGGTGTCACCCTCCTTAACATTAACTGCAAGGATAGTACCGGGGAGCGGACAAGTTACCTTATAACCCGATGCGGGAGCTGCAACAGCTGCGGGCTTAGTTGCGATAGGAGTCTTAGGAGTTACCGACAGACCTGTAGCCTCGGGAGCTGCGATAACCTGGGGCTTCGATACGGGCTTAGCCTTACCACCCTCGATCTCAACATCGTACTTGGTGCCGTTAACAGTAACGTGCGCCACGGTCGATGCCTCGTTTACGTCGTCAATCTTTACTTCGTATTGATTGCCGTTTATCTTCAATGAATACTTTTTCATCTTTTCAGTTTAATTAGTGTTTCTCTGGTAATTGAGTCAATCCGTGAATTTTAGAGTTCCAAGGCGAGTACGCACGAGTGATTCGGTTGATTGTCAACGTCTCCGACTCGCGGTCGTGCAAATCGCTCTTGTAGAGTTTCAAGGCAGTGGCGATAGCGGCTACCAACTCCTGATCGCTGATAGCTTCGTGCTCCTCTGCAGCAGCAACTGAACCCAGCTCGGCAACTTTCTTCGCCTTCTTTTGACGAGTAAAAGCAGAACCCATACCCTTCATAATGAAGATAAGAAGTACAAGTACAACAAATACTACAGAAAAACCGATAATGGTCATCAGTCCCATCTCGCCCCAACCAACATTTGCAAATTTATCCATAAGTCAAAATTTCGTTGATTACAAAGGAATGTTCGAGTGCTTACGAGCAGGGTTCTGCAAACGCTTAGTAGCGAGCGACTGCAAAGCACGGATAATGCGGAAACGAGTGTTGCGAGGCTCGATGATATCGTCGATATAGCCGTAACGAGCTGCGTTGTAAGGATTCGAGAAGAGATCCTTGTACTCCTGCTCCTTCTCGGCAACGAACTTAGCCTTCTCCTCAGCATCGGTAAATGCAGCCAATGCCTTTGCGTGAAGTACCTCTACAGCGCCGCTTGCACCCATAACTGCGATCTCAGCCGAAGGCCAAGCGTAGTTGATATCGCCGCGGATGTGCTTCGACGACATAACGATGTAAGCACCACCGTAAGCCTTACGCAGAGTAACAGTATCCTTAGGTACAGTAGCCTCGCAGTATGCGAACAGAAGCTTCGCACCGTGAGTAATTACGCCACCATACTCCTGAGTAGTACCCGGCAAGAAGCCCGGAACATCTACGAGGGTTACGATAGGAATGTTGAAGGCGTCGCAGAAACGTACGAAACGTGCAGCCTTGCGCGAAGCGTTGATATCGAGCACACCTGCCATAAACTTAGGCTGGTTAGCGATGATACCTACCGACTGACCGTTGAAACGTGCGAAGCAAGTGATGATGTTCTTAGCGTAAGCCGACTGCGACTCAAGGTACTCACCATTATCAACAACAGCCTTGATAACCTCGTACATATCGTATGCCTGGTTGGGGTTGTCGGGGATAATCTCGTTGAGCGAATCCTCCAGACGAGCGATGCTGTCGGTGCAAGTTGCGAGCGGAGCATCCTCCATATTGTTCTGCGGAATGTACGAAACCAGCTTCTTGATGATCTCGATACCCTCCTCCTCGGTGTCAACTGCGAAGTGAGCAACACCAGACTTGGTTGTGTGCATTGTTGCACCACCGAGCTGCTCCTGAGTTACATCCTCGCCAGTAACGGTCTTTACAACCTTCGGGCCGGTGAGGAACATATTCGAAGTCTGCTTCTTCATGATGATGAAGTCGGTCAAAGCGGGCGAGTAAACTGCACCACCTGCGCAGGGACCGAAGATAGCCGAGATCTGAGGAATAACACCCGACGACATTACGTTACGCTGGAAGATGTTAGCGTAACCTGCCAGAGCGTTTACACCCTCCTGGATACGAGCACCACCCGAGTCGTTAAGACCGATGCAGGGAGCGCCGTTGCGCATAGCCATATCCATAACCTTGCAAATCTTGTCAGCCAAAGCGAGCGACAATGAACCTGCAGTTACGGTGAAGTCCTGTGCAAATACATAAACCAAACGGCCGTCGATAGTACCGTAACCGGTTACTACGCCATCACCGAATGTGTGTTTCTTCTCCATACCGAAGTCATAGCAACGGTGAGTTACGAACATATCGAACTCCTCGAAGCTACCCTCGTCAAGCAGCATAGCAATACGCTCACGAGCGGTATACTTGCCCTTCTCGTGCTGCTTCTCAATGGCCTTCTCGCCACCACCCAATCGAGCCAACTCGCGGTTCTCGATGAGTTTGTTGATTTTGTTTTTAATTTCGCTCATAATGATTTTTATGATTTTATAGAGTTATTACTTCTTCTCGCACAGCTCGGTGAGGATGCCCTGTGTGCTCTTTGGGTGAAGGAAAGCGATAGTCATATCGTCAGCGCCCTTGCGAGGGGTCTTGTCAATAAGACGGATACCCTGAGCCTCAGCGTCTGCCAACTGCTCCTCGATACCCTCTACAGCGAGTGCCATGTGGTGGATACCGATACCCTTGTTCTCGATGAACTTAGCGATGGTCGAATCCTCCGAAGTTGCCTCCAAGAGCTCGATCTTGGTCTGGCCAAGCATAAAGAATGCGGTGCGAACCTTCTGGTCTGCAACCTCCTCAATTTTGTAGCACTTCAAACCAAGTGCACCCTCCCAATAGGGAATTGCCTCGTCGAGGCTCTTTACGGCAATGCCGAGATGTTCGATGTGTGAAACTTTCATAGTTTTACTTGTTTAGAAAATTATTGAAATTGTGTTGAATTTTTAATGGTTTTTCTTCTGTTTGGCGCTCATTTTACAGAGCACGTCATAAACTTCGCAAAGGTACTCTTTTCTTTTTGAAAAAAGAAACTAATTCTTCTATTTTTTTACTAAAAAACAATACAAAAATCTTTTGTCGCTAACCAACTTGTCTTTTGTCGGAAAGATTATTATATTTGCTATTTACAAACAATGACTTCTGGAAAATGAAAAGGTTTACTCGTTTATTGCAGATCATCGCCATAACTCTTTTGGCGACAATAAATATCCATCGTGCTGACGCTCACGATTTTGAAGTAAAGGGTTTTCATATCGACCTGCGTGCCGAGGTGATGACTATGCCCGCACTCAAGGCATTCGCAACCCGGTTACACGAAATAGGGGTCAATACGATCCT
>JAGBVQ010000058.1 GCA_017630245.1 Alistipes sp.
GATACTATCGGTGCAGTTTCGGGTGACGGAACCGTAACCGCGTGTGTTGCATCTGAGATCGATGGCGAGTGCGCTACTTTCCAGGTTCCGACCGATACTGAGTATGCAATATATCCCTTCGTTGAGGGTATGCAGTTTAATGCTACTCGCAAGGCGCTGGATTACACTCTGCCTTCGGAGGTTACTCTCGATGGCTCGAAGAAGGTATTCGGCGATAAGGAGAATGTGGCTGTTGCACACCTGCTGAGTGGCAAGCTCTTGTTCCGCAACTTGTGTGGTTATGTAGAGGTTAAACTTAAGGGTACTCAGACTGTTAAGCACATCGCATTGCGTAACAACTCGCATAATTGGGATGCTCTCTCGGGTTATGGTTCGATCTACTTTACCAATGCAGATGAGCCGACTATCGTAACCGGTACAGATCACGGTAGCACTTTCAACTTCGCGTATGCTGTTTGCAACAATGTTCAGTTGAGCTCGGCAGAGGCTACTTCGTTCTACTTCATCGTGCCTCCTCGCACTTATAAGAATATGAGCATCTGTATCCAGACCGAGAAGGGCTCGTACTCGACAATCATCCAGGAGCCTGTAACGGTTACCCGTTCGATGATCCATCCTTTTGCAACTATCGACCTCGACCAGATCACTCCCAATGGCTTGACATCATTGGCAGAGGATGGCGTTGCTAACTGCTACGTTGTTCCTCAGGGTGCCGAGGCTAAGTACTATGCCTTCCCCGCACGCAAGATCAACGCTACAGCTAACCTCGAGGGTGCGGCTTATGCTCACCTTTCGTGGAGTGAGAGCGAGACTCTTATCGACAATGTATGCTACGATGCAGCAAGCGGTAACGTGATCTTCAAGTATGAGGGTAACAACGCTGAGGGTAATGCTGCAATCGTTGTTATGGATGCTTCGCACAAGATTTTGTGGACTTACCACATTTGGTGTACTGATAAGCCCGAGAATCTGACTATCAATTCGGGTAGCACTAAGTATGGCGTTATGGACCGTAACATCGGTGCAACTCACACTCCGAAGACTCCGGATGCTGCAAAGGCTCTCTCGTTGACTGATGCAGCTGATGCAATGGGTCTTTACTATCAGTATGGCCGTCCTACTCCCTTCCCGCGTATCAAGGATGTAACCATTGTTAAGGAGGATGTAGCTTATGGCAGCAACACCCGTCTGGGCTTGCAGTATGCATTTGCAAAGTACAATCAGGTATTCACCTTCTCGACAGCCGTAAACTCTTATGAGCAGGCTTTGACATACCCGAAGGCATTCTACACTATCTACTACTCTTCGGCTTCGGCAAGCGAGGCTACATATAGCGACTCGTCAACCGTTAACGATACTTGGTATGGTAAGACCGTTTATCACCCCTTCAACGATCGTGATAAGCTCTGGTATTCGGAGGATGCTGACATCGTAAGCAAGAAGTCTGATAACGACCCGTGTCCTGCAGGTTATGTTGTTGATGAGAACGTTGGCGCTTCAGCTTGGATGGGCGGTAAGCAGTACACAACTGTTAACAACAGCGTTACACAGAAGGCTATGGGTTACTACTACCAGGATCCCGCTTCGGAGTCTTTGGTATGGCTGCCTGCACAGGGCTTCCGTAGCCGTGGTTCTGCTGTTGTAAACTATATCGGTTCTAACTATAACCTTTGGACAGCATATAGCACATCGCCCGCTAACAACCTCAACTGCGTGCGTATCAGCGGTGGTAATCCTTCGTTCAATACAGGTTATTTGCAGGCAAGCCAGGCATTCGGTATCCGTTGCCGTATGGTGGACCGCTCGTCGTTGCAGCAGGTAGAGAGCGTTTCCGCATTTGAGGGACAGGGTACTGAGGCTGCTCCTTACCTTATCAAGACAGCTAACGATATGATTAAGCTCGCAGGCTTGTGCGGTGGCACTATGACCGCTGAGGGTCCCACTGACTTCAAGACTGCACACTATGCGTTGGCAGGAAATATCGATATGGCAGGTATGGAGATGATGCCCGTATCGCCCTTCAACGGTGTATTCGACGGTAAGACATTCACAATCTCGGGTGTAACCATCACTCCGGTAGGTGGTCAGCCTAATGGTCTGTTCGGTACTATCGAGAATGCAACAATCAAGAACCTTAACCTTGAGAATAGTGTCTTGAACGTAACTACTAACGACCTCCACACAGGTGGTTTCGTTGGTATGGCTACCGGCTCGACTATCGACAACTGTAACTTCCGCGGTACTGTAATGTCGGCTTGCTCGGCTTCGTTCGCAAGCACAAGCGGTAGCAACGGTGCTTCGGCTGTTGTCGGCGGTATCGTAGCTTACGCTATCAATACAACTGTTAGCAACTGTAATATTTCGGGTGCTATCGAGGCTTCGAAGGGTCAGTTCACCGGTGGTGTTACAGGTCACTTCGAGGGTGGTAAGATCGACAACTGTAAGATCTTGAACGGTACATACCTCTACTCGTCGATGAACCACACTGCTGGTATCGCAGGTCGTATCACTTGCGACGCAGAGATTACCAACTGCGTTGTTGACGCTCCGGTTATTTGCGGTTATGCAACAAACGGTGGTATCGTAGGCCGTATGCAGAGTGGTGTTATCAGCAACTGTCTTGTAACAAGCAACTCGGAGATTATCGGTCACAAGAATCAGTCGGCTGTGTCTTATACCGATACAGGTGGTCTCGTAGGTCTTGTTCAGACTGCAGCAAACCAGGGTACAAAGGCTATTATCAAGGATTGTGCTTGCTACGCAAACGTTTCGGCTAACACTTACGTTGGTGGTCTCTTCGGTCAGCTTAAGGCTACTGCAGGCACTTGTGAGGTTAATGTTGTGAACTGCCTCTTCAAGGGTCACGTTACTTGTGTTTCGAAGAACACTTACAACTATGGTGTTGCTGCGGGTATCGTCGGTTCGTCGAACAATGGTGCAACCATGGATAAGACTAACCTCGTGAACTGCGTTGCTTTGGTTGATGGTATCTCTTTCAACTCTTCAGCTACAGCTGCAGGTTTCGGTGGTTTGATCGGTTATGCTAAGCACACTGACACTTACGCAAGCTACACTAACCTCGAGATTGCTGATATCGTATCGCAGGAGGGTAAGGCTATCGCTGAGTACTCGTCGTTGAAGAACTGGGGTGCACTCTTCGGTTTGGGCCACGGTGATACAACAATGTGTAAGTTCTCGGATGTTTACTACTCGTCTGTAGGCGATAAGATTGGTGCTACCGCTTCGGGTGCTCCGACCTACACCAACACCGAGGGTATGACTTCGACTCAGATGACTGATGGCACTTTGCTTGCGAAGCTTAACGCAGCTGTTTCGACTTGGAACTCGACTGCAGCAAGCAACCTCCAGGCTTCGACTTGGGTTGCAGGTGCTGACGGTTATCCCGTTCCTTCGAGCGTTCCCGCTGATACAGGTTCGGCTGCAGGTACAGTTAAGAAGACTCGCGTCAGCCTTATCGGTGACTCGATCTCGACCTTCAAGGGATGGTTGCCCGCAGGTTACAACTCGTTCTATCCCATCGCAACCAATCCGACCGTTATCTCGGCTACTCAGACCTATTGGTACAAGCTTATCTATAAGTATATGAGCAACGCCGTTCTCGAGAAGAATATCGCTTGGACAGGTACCGTTGTGGCTCGCTCGACAGACGAGACCTACTTGACTACCGACCACGGTGCAGGTCACTGCTTCGTAGAGCGTTTCCGTGATGATGGTATGGGTAATCCCGATGTAATTCTGCTCCACGGTGGTACTAACGACGTTGGTAACCGCGGTAAGAGCATCGCTGTTCACCCCAACTATCCGACATACGGTGGCTCGGGTTACTCGCAGTCGATGTGTCCGACCGATGCAGAGATGGCAGCAGTATTCTCGACAGTTGATGCAGCAACCACTTGGGAGGCTCTGGTAGCACTCAACGATACTTCGTTCGTAGAGGCTTACTCTAAGCTCGTTGCAATGATGCACTTCAAGCACCCCAACGCAAAGGTTGTAATGTTGATTGGTGACTGGATTCACGCTGGTACTCGTCAGGCTATCCACAAGATTGCTGACCACTACGGTGCTAAGTATGGCTACAAGTGCGTAGACTTCCAGGATATCTCTCCCTACGGCTCGTACAACGTGATCCCGAAGGAGTCGGGATGTCACCCCAACGAGGCTGGTTTCGAGGTTATGGCTGACTACATCTACAAGCAGGCTGGCTCGTACATCGATCCTAAGAACTAAGAGGTAGACTCTCCTTGCGGAGAGATAGATACTCGGGTCGCTCGGCAATGTGTCGGGCGACTCGTTTTTTTTGCCCCTCCACTCCGTTTCGGATCACTCTTGTTGGAGCAATAATAGATAGCAAAAGTTTGTACTATTGTAGAAAATAGAGTAACTTTGAGCAGTTTATCCGCATACCTTATATATAATATATGAAAAAGCTACTATTGTCCCTGCTGTGCGCAATCCTTACTCTTGGCGCTACGGCTCAGAACGCAAAAAATACGCTTAATATCGACCCTGCAAGTTTCCGCCCCGTGCAGACCGATGTACTGACGGGCGTGAATATCGACCCGATCGGAAAGGATCGTTCGCAGCGCCCCTGCGCACGAATCAAGCTGCACGTCAATCGTATGACGCGCGAGGAGATCGACCAACTTGTTGTCTATCCCATCGGTGGAAATATCGAACTGACCAAGAAGCTTACCGCCTACGAGGGTAATGGCCTGATCCTCGAGATGACCGCCAAACCGCAGACCCGCTTCTACCTCCACCACGATAAGTATGGCGACTCGAATGAGGTTACGGTTAATCTGGAGGGAAATAAGGAGTATTTCCTCGATGCGCAGCTCGATCTGCTCTTGTCGA
>JAGBVQ010000004.1 GCA_017630245.1 Alistipes sp.
CAGATCCCACAAGTCGCCAATAAATGTCGCACGCTCCTTCATAATGCCTGCAACCTTGCCTGCAACCTCGTCAGAAACCTCAATGCCGTGCTCGCGCAGAATCGGCTGATAGAGTACAGCGAGCTCCTCATCGCTCTTGCGGTGCATATACTGTGCATTGAACCACTTTGCCTTATCGGGCTGGAAACGTGCACCCGACTTCGATACTCGCTCGAGCGAGAACTCTGCGATAAGCTCCTCCATCGAGAAGAGCTCCTGCTCTGTTCCGGGATTCCAACCCAGAAGGGCCAACATATTAACGAAAGCCTCTGCAAAGTAACCATCTTCACGATAGCCGTGAGCAGTCTCGCCTGTAGTGGGCGAAGTCCAGAAGAGGGGGAATACCGGAAATCCCATCTTATCGCCGTCACGCTTCGAGAGCTTACCTCCACCCGTAGGCTTCAGCAGAAGCGGAAGGTGCGCAAACTGAGGCTGTGTCTCCTCCCAACCAAAAGCCTTGTAGAGGAGGTAGTGCAGCGGCAACGAAGGTAACCACTCCTCGCCACGAATAACGTGCGAAATCTCCATCAAATGGTCATCCACGATGTTTGCCAAGTGGTATGTCGGCAGCGCATCGGCACTCTTATAGAGCACCTTGTCGTCAAGGGTCGAAGTATTAACCTTAACGTGACCGCGAATCAAGTCGTCCATCTCGACAACCTCATTCTCGGGCATCTTAAAACGAACAACCCAGATATCGCCACGCGCAATGCGCTCCTCGACCTCCTCAGCCGAGAGCGAGAGCGATGTGGGCAACTTCTCGCGTACCGAGTAGTTGTAGGCGAAGGTCTCACCCTTCTCCTCAGCCTCCTTGCGCAGAACATCCAGCTCCTCTGCAGTATCAAATGCATAGTATGCCCAACCGGCCTCCACAAGCTGCTTTGCGTACTTGAGATAGATCTCACGGCGCTCGCTCTGGCGGTAGGGAGCGTGCGGGCCACCAACGCCTACACCCTCATCGATCTCAATACCACACCAACGAAGCGACTCAATTATATAATCCTCGGCACCCGGCACGAAGCGCTGCGAATCGGTATCCTCGATACGCAGAATCATCTTACCACCGTGGCGACGAGCAAACAGATAGTTGTAAAGTGCTGTACGAACACCTCCCATATGAAGGGGACCCGTAGGGCTCGGTGCAAAGCGTACTCTTACCTCTCTAGACATATATTTCGAATTTTAATTGATTAAACGTTAAACAAGAAGTGCATAATATCGCCATCCTGCACAACATACTCCTTACCCTCGATACCGATCTTACCTGCATCGCGGCAAGCCTTCTCCGAGCCAAGCGTTGTGTAGTCGTTGTACTTGATAACCTCGGCACGGATAAAACCACGCTCGAAATCGGTGTGGATAATACCTGCAGTCTGCGGAGCCTTCATTCCCTTGTTGTAGGTCCAAGCGCGAGTCTCGTCAGCACCCGTAGTAAAGAATGTCTCGAGATTGAGCAACTTATAAGCCGACTTAATCAGACGTGCTACGCCCGACTCGCTAAGGCCCATATCCTCCAGGAACATCTGGCGCTCCTCGTAGCTCTCCAGCTCGGCAATATCAGCCTCGGTAGCTGCTGCAACAATCAACATCTCGGCATTCTCGTTTGCGATGGCAGCCTTCACAGCCTCAGTGTGGGCGTTGCCTGTTACGGCACTCTTCTCGTCTACATTGCAGAGATAGAGCACCGGCTTATCGGTTAGCAGATTCAGGTCGCTGACAACCTTGCGCTCCTCCTTATCGAGCTCAACGGTACGAGCGCTCAAACCCTGCTCCAGAGCCTCCTTATAACGGAGCAGAATATCATACTGACGCTTCGCGGTCTTATCACCGCCGGTCTGAGCCTGCTTCTGTACCTTCGAGATGCGGTTCTCGACAGTCTCGAGATCCTTAAGCTGCAGCTCAGTATCGATTACACCCTTATCGCGTACGGGATCAACCGAGCCATCGACGTGAGTGATATTGCCATCCTCGAAGCAACGCAGAACGTGAATAATTGCGTTGGTATTACGAATATTTGCAAGGAACTTATTTCCCAAACCTTCGCCCTTCGACGCGCCCTTTACAAGACCTGCGATATCTACGATCTCGATAGTGGTGGGCACCACACGCTTCGGATTATCAATCTCTGCCAAGCGGATCAGACGCTCGTCAGGTACGGTAATCACGCCCACGTTGGGCTCAATTGTACAGAAAGGGAAGTTTGCCGACTGCGCCTTGGCATTCGACAAACAGTTGAAAAGGGTCGATTTACCCACGTTGGGCAGACCTACGATTCCACATTGTAAAGCCATTCTTTTATCTCTTTATTTAAGTTTTTTTATTCTTTTTATAGGGAGTTTAGGGTAAATTTTGAATTTTGAATTCTGAATTTTGAATTCTATATCACCTCTCCCTGCAGTGTTGCCGAGGATGCGGCAGTAACCCTCACCTTAACATAGTCGCCGGGCTTGAAATCTGCGCGGTCAAATACCACTACCTTATTCTGCGAGGTGCGGCCAAAGAGTTGCTTATCGCTACGCTTCGATACACCCTCGACCAGAACTTCGAACTCCTTGCCGATATCGCGGTGGTTGCTCTCGGCCGAAAGTACATTCTGCAACTCGATAATCTCCGACAAGCGCTTAGTTTTAACCTCGTCGGGGATATCGTCGCCCATGTGGCGCTGTGCGAATGTTCCGGGACGCTCCGAGTATTTGAACATATAAGCGAATTCATAACCCACCTCTCGCATCAACGAGAGGGTCATCTGATGATCCTCCTCGGTCTCGCCAGTAAAGCCTGCGATAAGGTCTGTGGTGATGGCGCAATCGGGCATATATCGACGGATTGCAGCGATGCGATCAAGGTACCACTCGCGAGTATACTTGCGATTCATCTTCTCGAGCATCACAGTCGAGCCCGACTGCGCGGGAAGATGGATGCAGTGGCAGATATTGGGTCTCGAGGCCATAACCTCAAGCAATGCATCGCTCATATCTTTCGGGTGCGAGGTCGCAAATCGCACACGCAACAGCGGCGATACATCGGCAACTCGGCGCATCAACTCCGGGAAATCTACGTCGTCAAACTTGTATGAATTAACATTCTGTCCAAGAAGTGTAACCTCGCGATAACCATTCTCGAAGAGAGTCTGAGCCTCGGCAATAATCGTTTTGGGATCGCGACTGCGCTCAATGCCACGGGTATAAGGCACTACGCAATACGAGCAGTAGTTATTACAACCACGCATAATTGAGATATAAGCCGATACTCCATTCTTATCCAACCTCACAGGCGCAACTTCGGCATAAGTCTCCTCGCGTGAGAGCAGTACGTTGATGCCCTTACCACCCGCTTCCACCTCACGCACAAGGCGAGGCAGATCACGATATGAATCGGGGCCTGCAACGATATCTACCCCATACTCCGATTCGATGAGCGACTCCTTTAGGCGCTCTGCCATACAGCCGATAACACCCAGAATCAGCGAAGGCTTGGCCTTGCGATAACGACGCAGTTCGCTCAAGCGACCCCATACCCTCTGCTCTGCATTATCTCGAATCGAGCAGGTATTAACCAATACAATATCCGCCTCCTCGACACGCTCCGTGTAGAAATAGCCCTCATCCTGCATCAGCGACACGACAATCTCAGTATCGCCCGCATTCATCTGGCAACCATAGGTCTCGACATAGAGTTTGCGGCCATCGCCCTGCAAAGGGCGCAGATTATTTATTGCTTTCAGTTCCAATTTTTCAAACGAGTTAGTTAAACATTTTGCTCTTCGGCACGGGGCGGTTACGCAGCCTGAATTTCATCCTTGTCGGGCAGCGGTTTGAATCCCTCGCCGAAAGTATCGAAAGCATCAGTTACGACCATAAATGCCTGCGGATCGATATCCTTAATACGGTGCTCGACACTCTTGACCTCCTTACGGCTTACCACAAGGAAGATCATCTCCTTCTCAGCGCCGGTGTACATACCGTGAGCCTTGATATAGGTTGCGCTGCGATCAAGATCCTTGGTGATGAAGGTACGCAGCTCCTCTTGGTGGTTTTCGCTGATGATGAAGATGAGCTTGTCGTAGGATGCTCCATCGATAACGTGCGCAATAACTCGCGACGAGATAAAGATTGCAATCAGCGAGTAGAGCGATAGCATCCAACTACCCGACTCAACATCCTGATCCGAACCCCAGCCGAAGCCGATAACAAGCAGACCCGAAATTACGACTCCTGCATCCGCAATAAATACACCCTTCGAGAAGTTGATGTGTGCATACTTCTGCAGAATCATTGCGACAATATCCGTACCGCCGGTAGTTGCCTGATTGCGTACAACCATACCTACGCCCACTCCAAGCATTACAGCGCCGATAACTGTTGCCAGCATCAAGTCGTTCGACAGGTCAATCTTACCGCCCAGCAACTGCGCAGGATCAAGAGCCTGCAGTGCCTCCTTTGTGGGATATGCCAACGTAGACATAATGTTCATCAAGCCCGGAGTCATCAGCGCAGCGATAATGGTACGCGCACCGAATGCACCACCAAAAAGAATCAATGCTATAATCAACAACGGCACATCAAACATATAACCGAACGTACCCACCTGAATCGAGGGGAAGATGTTGTGCATTACGATACTTGCACCATAGACTCCTCCGGGGACAATGTTGTAGGGGTTGATGAAAAATACAAAACCTGCTGCCATAATAGCGCAACCAAAGAAGATGGATATCCACGACATCCACCAACGCACCGAAAACATCGGCTCAAGGACATTTCGTAAGGTCATATACTATATTTATATAATAAATACTTTTCGGGCCACAAATATAATACAATCCCTCGAAACTGCCGAGCGGTAACAACATTTTTTGCAGAAAAAAGCCATAATGAGAAAATTTTACTATATTTGTGGCGAACTTCGCTTAAAAACGAGGCTTATGATAATAACTTACTATTGTGCAATAGCGATGATGATAATCGCCTATCTGTTAGGCTCTATCCCCTCTGCAGTGTGGATCGGGCGCAGATATTATGGCGTTGATATTCGTGAGCACGGCAGCAAAAATGCCGGCACGACAAATATGTTGCGTGTGCTCGGACGACGTGCGGCTCTCCCAGTCTTTGCTATCGATTTTATCAAGGGATTCGTTGCTGTTACAATAGTTTCGTTGCTTAAATACGACCCCAATATCTCTGCTCCGTGGGTCACTAATCTCAAAATTATCGCAACCATATTCGTGGTACTCGGTCACATCTTCCCCGTATTTGCCAACTTTAAGGGCGGTAAGGGTGTTGCAACCCTCGTGGGAGCAATGGCGGGTATTCACCCCTATATAATTCTGTTGTGCCTTGGTGTGTGGTTCTTTGTGTTTATGGTATCGCACTACGTCTCTTTGGCATCGATGATAGCAGGTTGCTGCTTCCCAATATTTACAGGAATCTTCTCACATATCGCTTATACGCGTTATGGTGACATTTCGTGGACTTTCGTGGTATTCTCGGTGCTGGTTGCGCTACTTTTACTGTGGACCCACCGCAAGAATATCGAGCGCCTGAAGAGTGGCACAGAGTCGAAAATTCGATTGTGGGAGCGACCTGAAGATCAGCCTGATAATAATGCCAATACGGCTAATAACCAGAATAATAAAGAAGAAGAATAATAGTTTGTCCCCTGATTTGCGGCAAACCTAAAAAAAATAGAAAACAATGTTAAAATCCAATCTGATTGAAATGTACGAGTTGAGCTTTCGCGAACACCGCGAAATGCCTGCTCTTACCGACTATTTTAAGAACGAGACTTTCTCGTATTACGAGATGGCAAAGGAGATCGCAAAGCTCCATATGCTGTTCGACAAAGCCGGCATTAAACAAGGAGAAAAGATTGCTCTTATCGGCCGCAACAATCCCCGTTGGTGTATCGCCTACATCGCTACACTGACCTACGGTGCGTGTATCGTTCCGATTCTTCAGGACTTCACACCGACCGATTATATTCATATCATCAACCACTCGGAGTCGCGTCTTCTCTTCCTTGGAGATACCTATTGGGACGCAGTTGAGCCTGAGGATATTCCCAATATCGAGGGTGTATTCTCGCTCACCGATTACCACGTAATCTACTCAAAGGATAGCAAGCTCGAGAAGTTTATGAAGAACCTCACGAAGCACTACCGCACAAAGTATTCGAACGGTTTCCGCGTTACGGATATCAAGTATGCTCGCGTGCCGAACGATCAGGTTTCTCTCTTGAACTATACTTCGGGTACTACAGGCCACTCAAAGGGTGTAATGCTTACAATTAACAACCTTACTGCTAATGTAGAGTATGTTAACGAAAAGGCTAAGCACCCGAATGGAGATCCCTTCTTCTATGCAGGTAGCCGTACCCTTTCGTTCTTGCCGTTGGCTCACGCTTATGGTTGTGCTATCGACTTCCTCTGCCCGCTGGCTGCAGGTGGTCATATCACCCTGCTCGGTAAGATGCCGACCCCGAAAATTCTGCTTGAGTCGTTGCAGGTTGTTCGCCCCGAGATTATCTGTACCGTACCCCTCGTACTCGAGAAGGTATACCGCAAGCAGGTTCTCCCGATGCTCGAGAAGGGCCCGATGAGTATCGCCGTGAAGATTCCGTTGCTCAACACCGCTATCTACTCGGTTATTAAGAATAAGTTGATGGCTGCATTTGGTGGCAACGTGCGAATCTTCGTATGTGGTGGCGCACCGATGAATAAGGAGTCGGAGGCATTCCTCCAGAAGATTGGCTTCCCCATTACCGTGGGTTATGGTATGACCGAGTGCGCTCCGCTTATCAGCGTAACAACTGACCCCGTGAAGTTTAAGGC